>NZ_WQGD01000019.1:0-91708 GCF_013034475.1 Ruegeria sp. HKCCA6837 | reverse complement strand
GTGCTGGCCCTGCGGGCCATTGCCGGTGCCGTCGTCGGCGGCATCGTCGGCATCGGCATGGCGTTGGCGGGATATGGCGTCTGGGCGCTGGTCGGTCAGCGGCTGGCTTTGACCGCCACGAATATCATCATGGCCTGGGGGGCGGTCTCGTGGCGGCCGGGCTTTTCCGTATCGCGCAAACATATCCGGGAGGTCCTGCACTTCGGCCACCGCATTCTTGGGCTGCGTGCGGCTGAACTGGCGGCGGTGCAGGCGCCGGTGGTGATCATCGGCGCGGTGATGGGGCCGGTACAGGCGGGGTTCTACGCCATCGCCTGGCGCGTTGTCGAAGTTGCGTTCTTTGTGTTGATAACACCGCTTCGGATGGTTGCGCAGCCCGCGTTTGGCGCAATGGCGCGCGGCGGCGGGCGGGCAATGGACCTGTTGCTGGACGTCATGCGCCTGACCGGGTTTCTGGCCTTTCCGGCCTTTGCCGGGCTGGCAATTTTGTCGGAACCGGTACTGGTGCTGCTATTTGGTCAGAAATGGTCTCCGGCCGCGCCGGTTCTGAGCCTGATGTCCGTGCTTGGCATGTATCTGAGCGCGGAAAAGGTGCAGCAGACATTCTGTCTGGCTGCGGGCCGGCCCGGTCGGCTGGCGGTCCTGTCCTGGGTCGAGGTGGGGCTGGCCACGGCGGTGATTACCTTGACCGCCCCTTATGGGTTGCCGCTGGCAACGGCCGGTTTTGTGATGGTTTTCCTGCTGGTCTGGCCATTCAAATTCGCCAATTTGGGACACATAGTCGGGCTCCCCGGTCCCAAGCTGATGTGGCCGCATGTGGCGCCGCTTCTGCTATCGGCAGGCATGGCAGCGGCGGTGCAGGGGGTCGTGTGGAAATTGGACGGCAAGCCGCCGGTTCTGATCCTGCTTGTCGGCACCGTGACGGGCGTTGCAGTTTACGGTCTGCTGGCGGTTCTGCTCCAACGCAACAGGCTGCACTTGCTGATCTCGATGGTTCGCCCGCCTACCACAGCGGGGCACCAAGGCGGAATTTGACGACCTTTTCCTGGTCGTCAGGTTTCCGGAGTCGCGCGGTGATGTTGTTTTCCGTGTCTGACGGGGTTAGCTGAAAATAAGCTTTGGCCGTGTCGCCATTCTTTGTGAAATCAAGCAGTTCTGCCATGTCACCGTTGATCTCAATCGCGGCGGTCTGGACATCGGGCTCACCGATCAGCATCTCGATATCCAGAGGAACCCCGCGCCTGAGAGGGGCTTCCATGACCAGCCGGGCCACCAACGGGGCCTCATTGATTGGGAAAGCTCGGGTTTTGTCATGAGAATTCGGGCCAAAGCGATAAAAGGCGGTGACCAGAATACCCGCCAGAAGCAGCAAATAGCCCCACCGGGTCCATCCCATCCCGCGCCAGATTTTCCGTAACGGGCCACGGTGGGCCCTATCAGGGGCCTGCCGGGCGGCGAAAATCAGAGCGCCGGTAAATGCAAGGCCGGTGGCGAGCAGCCCGAGCACGATCCAGAGCGCCATCGAAAACCCACCGCCCCAAGTGCCGAAATGGAGCATGCTCATCAAAGGTTTCCAAGAGGCGTATCCATGGATGTCATCTGGCGTGAACGCGCCCAGAACCTCGAGTGTTACCGGGTCGATTGACACGCTTCCGGACCCGAAGAACCCAGAATACCCGTCCACAGGCCCGGAAAAACGCAGGCTGTCGGTCTTTTTGCCGGGCAGGAACATGATGGACGGTTCGAACCCGGGCAGAGCGGCGCGCGCGCGCGCTTCGGCCTGATCAATGAGGGCCGAGTTAAAGTTGGCAGGCAGGGCCGAGTCGCGGGGGGTTGGCGGTTCGGGTTGCGGTTGCGCGCTTTCAATCCCCAGGCTGCCCAGCAGGAAATAGAGACTGGTTACAGCGATCAGGATCAGCAGCGGTGCTGTCCAGACAGCCGTCAGTCGATGCGCGCCACCGGACCACGAGCGCAATCCCCCCGAACCGCTGGGCCAGCGAAAAAAACCCCTCCAAAAGCGCCGATAGGTGATGAGACCGCTGATGATCTGAAACAGCAGAACGGCCGATGTGGCGCAGATCAGCATGAACACAACCCGCTGTTCGGTCAGGAGTGTGTCATGCAAAGCACGCAGGATGTCACGAAACCCCAAAGGTCGCGTTGCCTCGACAACTGTGCCGGTCACGGGGTCTGTCCAGAAACTCATTCTTTCGCCCCAGCCCGCGCGGCCAAAGGCACGGTCCACGAACCACGGGGTCGGGCGTTTGATGATCAGGAAAATGCCGCTTTCGGGGTGCGCCTCTTTGATGCCGTCATAAGTCATGCCAAAACTGGCCGTGCGTTCTTCTTTGGCCATGGTGGTCCAGATTCCCGAACGGCCGACCGATTCCAGTTCGAAGCCGGCGACAAGCAGCGTGCCGGTCAGAAACATGAACGTAAAAAACAGCGACAGGTGCAAACCCAGCCAGGTGTGGAATTTAAAGAGTGTGTTGCGGATTTTGCGGTTCATCTAAATAGCTGTCAGTTTACAATTCTCGGGCATATTAAACGGAGTAATTGCTTAGGAAACAATAGCCGTACGATTTTAGCGCCCCGGAACGGGGGATTTGGCCCTCTGAGTGATGTTTGGTGCGGGTTATTGTGCGATTTTCATGTAGGTTAGGTGTTGTGCGAATCCCGAACTTCGCGAGATGGTGTGATTGTACCCGAGTATTGGTGGGGTAAGCGGTGCTGTTTGATGTTAAATGAAGTTATGAAAACCATTTCCATTGTCTCGCCTTGCTTCAATGAAGAAGACAACGTGGCGAACTGCTATGAGACCCTGAAGGCGATTTTCGACAAGGAACTGCCGGGCTACAGGCGCGAGCATATCTTTATCGACAACGCCTCGAGCGACCGGACCGTGGAGATCCTTCGCGAGATCGCGGAAAAGGACCCGGATGTCAAAGTCGTGGTCAATGCGCGCAATTTCGGGGTGTTCCGGTCCACCTTCAACGGATTGCGCTATGCCACCGGCGACGGGATTGTCGTCATGCTGCCGGTCGACCTGCAGGACCCGCCCGAGCTGATCCCGGAATTCGTCGAATTATGGGAAAGCGGATATGACGTGGTGGCGGGCGCGCGCAGCACCCGCGAAGAAGGGTTCGTGATGCGCAATGCGCGCGGGCTTTTCTATCGGATCGTCAACGGGCTGTCGGATGTGTGGCTGGAACCATCGGTGGGTGAGTTCCAACTGATCGACCGCAAGGTTCTCAAGGCGGTGCTGGCGCATAAGGATCACTATCCTTACATCCGCGGCATTATCGCAAGCTGCGGCTTTCGCCGGATCATCAAACCCTATGTCTGGAAGGCCAGGGCAAAGGGGCTGTCGAAACACAGCCTGATGGCGCTGATCGATCAGGCGCTGAACGCGATCTTTTCCTTTACGCGGGCGCCGATGCGGTTTTGCACGATCAGCGGGCTGGTGATCGCGATTGCCTGTATTCTGTTTTCGCTCATTTCCGTGGTGCTTTTCTTCGTCAATCCGGATCAGGCGCCGCGCGGGACAACAACCATCATCGTGTCCCTGTTCTTCCTGTCCGGTATTCAGATGCTGTTCATCGGGATGCTGGGAGAATACATCACCTCGATCCACAATCAGGTGCGCGGCGGGCCCATCGTGACCGAGCAGGAACGTATCAATATCGAGGGCCCCGCGCGGGATCCGGCCCTGGCCAGAGAAGAGCATCTGGCATGACACCCCCGTCAAGCCGGGTACGGCAGTGCTGTCTTGCGCTTGTGCTGTTCCTGTGTGCCAGCCCCGTCTGGGCCGCGGATGCACCGGCCACCAATGCAACATTGCCCGAGCTGCGCATGTGGTTTGCGGTCATGTCTGCCGCCGCCGCGCTTTTGCTGGGGGTTTTCTGGGCACGCGGGAAGGGTCTTTTTGGCCTTCTGGGCGCGGTCATTCTGTTGGGCAGTTCGGCCCGGCTGTGGCTGACCCAGCCGCTTTGGTTTCCACGGCTTGAGATCTCGGCCGATCCGCCTGAAAACCTGATCATGCTGGCGCTACTGGCGGCGCAGGCGGTGGTGACCGGCTTTGTTCTGATGCGGCCTGCGGGGCGGGCAATGATCGGTGACCTTGTCGCTGGTGCGGGAATTTTCCGCCTGTTTTTGCTGCTGGTTCTGGTCGCCGCTTTCAGCCTGTCCGCAACGCCTTATGTGGCTTATGGCCATCACGTGGCCTTTGGGCTGCAGATCGGTGTCGGTGGCGCGCTGTCCCTGATCCAGATGGCTACGCTGGTTGCCATGTTCGCCGTGGTGGGGCCGGATCGCATGCCGCGTATTCCGGTCGGTGTCCTGGCGGGTTTTGCGACCTTGGCCAGCGCCATACTGGCCTGGACGGCGTTCGACCGCGTGCCCCATGTTCAGGACGAACTGGCCTATCTGTTCCAGGCGCGGACCTTTGCGGCGGGCACGCTCTGGGCTCCGGCCCCGCCCGAAGCGGCGCAGCCTGCGTTGGAATATTACCTGTTCGACGTGGTCGACGATAAGTGGCTTGGCGTCCCGGCGCAGGGCTGGGGCGTTGTTCTGAGCCTGGGCGTTCTGATCGGGGCACCTTGGGTGATCAATCCAATCCTGACCGGCATATCGGTCTGGCTGGCCCATGACATCGTTCGTCGTGCCGTCAGCCGGGACCGCGCGGATCTGGTCGCGCTGCTCATGGCGACCTCGCCCTGGGTGTTGGCGACCGGGGCGTCTCTGATGACGCATTCAACGATGCTGGTGATGGTCTTGCTCGCCTGGTGGTGCCTGATCCGCGCCGGTGAGGGATCATCCCACAGGGCGGTACTGCTGGCCTTTATCGCCGGGCTGGCACTGGGATGGAGCTTTGTGACCCGGCCACTGGATGCCTTGATTGTGGGTGGGCTGACCGGCCTGTGGCTGTTGCGCCGGTTGCCTGGCGGGTTCGGACAGGTCCTGGCCTGCGCTGTGGGCGGCATTCTGTCCGGGTCTGCTTTGTTTCTGTTCAACTATGGAATTACCGGTGATGCGCTGCTGACCCCGCAATCCGATTACCTGAGCCGATTCTGGCCTGACACAAAGAATGCGTTCGGTTTCGGCCCCCATGTGGGTCCGCCGGCCAAAAGCTGGGGCGCGCTTGATGTCTGGGTCGGTCATAGCCCCGCCGAGGGCCTGCTGAACCTGTTCAACGGTATTGCGGCGCTTAATCTTGAACTGCTGGGCTGGACGTTCGGGTCACTGGTGCCGGTCTGGATCGTCCTGATCTGGCGCAAAACCCTGACCGGGTTTGACCGGGCGATGCTGATGATCTTTGTGGTGCTTGTGGGCGTGCTGTTCTTCTACTGGTTCACGGGCACGTTCTATATCGGCCCACGCTATTGGCACACCGCATTGCTGCCCATTCTGGTTCTCTCGGCCGCGGGGATCGAGGCGATCAATGATCGGTTGCTCGACCGGCACCGGGGCCGGTTGCACTGTATCGTTCTGCTGCTCTGTGCGGTGTCCGTCACCAGCTTCACCTCGTGGCGCGGGGTTTCGAAGTACAACAGTTATGGCGGCTATACCGGTGACATCAGACGACAGGCCCATGCCGCAGGTCTGGGCCATGCGCTGGTCTTCGTCTCTACGACAGGGGAAATAGGGTCTGCGCTATATCTTAATGACCCGTTCCTGCCACCAGACCAGCCGATTTTCCTGCGCGATCTGGGGGCCGAGCAGAACGCGGCCATCATCGCGGCATTCCCAGGGCGCGAGGTCGTCTTTCTGGAAGGTGCCGAATAGGCGAGGTCCTATTCAGCGGCATGCCGTTTGTTGGTGGTCACAAAATTGCGCCTGAAGTCATTTGCAAACATCGTCCGCGTAAACCGACCAAGCCCCGATGCATGTTCACCAAAGGTCTCGATCCGCGACAGCAGTGTCGTTTTCACGCGCGGATCGACTTGCGTCTGGAAATCGCGCGGTGCGTCGAACTGATAATCCTGCAGCACACCTTCATATCCCGAATTCCGCCAGGCCTCGACATCGAAGGACGAATTCCAGACGGGTTCGTGTTCCAGGCTTTCCGAGAATGGCACGTGCAGCATCACGGCGCTGTAGTAATTGATGATCGTGTCGAGCATCGTTTGCGCTTCGTGATCATCCTTGTCCAGAAGATCGCTGATGGCCCATTTCAGGAAAACCAGCGCTTCGTCGAGGACGATAAACCGACCGATCATCGAGTATTTACTGAGCAGATTGCCCCCGAGCTCACCGCTGATCAGGTCATCATAATTCTCATCGGCCCAGGCAGCACATTCGGCGCGGCTGGGGAACAGTTCCTGCTGGTTCTCTTCCAGATAGCCGGCCACCGCATCCCGGAAGGGCGCCGGGGCTTGATCAAGGTGCTCCTGCATATGTTTGACGATCAGGAACGGCCGGATGTCGCGCGACCGCGCCAGCCGGAACGCCTCTTCGAAATTGTCTTCGTAATAGAAGATCGTCAGCAGCAGATGGAAAACGCGGGTGTCCAGATAGTCCTGAAACGAGAAGTTCTCGGACTGAACCACCATCTCCTCGGTTTCGACCACAGTCGGGCCGGTATACTGACCCAGGCATCGGGCAACCACACGGTGGAGCGTCTTGAAACCGAATTTCTCGCGGCTGTCGGGATTGGCCAGCGGCGCGCCATGCAACAGCATCAACTGATGTGCAGCCACCCGGCTGACCCCGGTTTCGATCAACTGGTCGACGGCATCCATAAAGGACTCTTTGGTCTCACCCGGCATGCACAGGATCAGCTCACCATAAGATTGCATCCCGTTGGCGTGCAATTCCTGCTGTACTTCGGTGTAGGTATCCAGGCTGATATTGTCGCGTTTGATGTTCTTCAGAACTTCCGGGTTCAGAGACTGGACCGACGAGGTCATCGGCAAGCGACCTTTGGCCTTGCGCATCACCTTGATGATCCGGTCGCCGCGGTTCTTGCCCGTGGTTGTCCGGATGTATTTGGGCCAGTCGTACCGGTCCATCAGATGACCCAGATAATCGGCCACCTCTTCATCCTGCACATACATGCCGAAATTGTCGTCCGCGAAACAGAGCGGGCTGGCATGGTTGATACGAGCCACGATGTAATCCAGATCGGCCTTGGTGCGTTCAAACGAATGGCGGAAGACTTTCGAGTTCGATTTGATCGCCGAGTTGCAGAAGGCACAGGTAAAAGGACAGCCGCGTGCCAGTTGCATCAGTGCAAACAGGCCGGTGTCAAAGAACTTGTCCATCAGACCCGCAAGATAGGGGGATGGGATCTCATCCAGATCCCGGATGCGGGGCGGTTCGCTCCCGCGCAGGATCTCACCAGTTTTGGGATGGACGAAGATCGCGCCATCAACGGCCTCCTCCCACATGCCTTCGCGGCGGGCACCCACGTCGATGAAACGTTGCAGCGTGCTCAGAAAGGCGCGCTCGCCCTCATAGGTGGGGCCGCGCACATGCATGTCGATCTGCGGCATCGTCCGGATCCAGCTGTCCTGTTCCTCTTCGGTCAGTGGGAAATTGGGCCCGCCCATCAGGGTCAGGGCATCGGAATTAACTGCCTTAACGTAATCGGCAAAGGACAGGGCCAGATGATGGTTCCAGGAATAGCTGGAAAAACCGATCAGATCGGGCGGGGCCGTGTCGATTGCGGTTTTCAGTTCCTGGGGATCACGAAAAATTGCAACATCAAGCGGTGCGGGACTTTTCACATAAGCTTTGGCGAAAGTTGCGAGATTTCCGACACCCAAAGGATAGGTGTCTGATGTTGCAGTAACGAGGTTGTGGCCGAGATCGGCAAGGTAAAGACGCATTGGTTAACTATCCTCGTGGTACAGTTCTCAAGTCAAATTTCTGACTCCATAGTCGGTTCGGTCTTGGGTGGCTTTTGAGCCAGAGTAATATATTTGAGCATCTTTCACACCTCCTGTTGCCAGGGAAAGCGATCCGTCAACACTCGGGAAATCAGGATGAAGGCCAGGATGGCGGCCGGCAGGACGATCAGCCCCTGCGCAATGATTGGCTGAAACCCCATGGATAGCAGGCTCTCCAACGACAAGGCATTGAAGGCATAAACCACCAGATAGGATAGGATATAATAAGGCAATCGACCCAAGCCCTTGGTGTCGAAAACAAGCCGGGCATGGGTCATGAAGTTCCACAGAACCCCACCGGAAAACGAGATGACCAGCGCGACCTGCGGGGACAGGCCGGACAGGTTCAGAATGGTAAACAGGGCATAGCCGAACGCCGTGTTCAAAACGCCGACCATAGCGAAGCGCATGAAAGATTTTTTTCGGGGGACAAGCAGTTTCTTCACATCTGTCCCTCTTCGACCCTGAGAATGTCGGCCACACCCGAGGCGATGTCATGATGTGGTGTGAATCCGGCCTCTTCCCGCAGCCTGGTCACGTCCGCGGCCAGACGGTCCGGATCGTTTGCAGCGCGCGCAATTGCACCCAGCCGGATCAAATCAGGGTGGTGCATTTGTTTTGCCACCTCATCAACGAGGGTCCGTACCGGGATCGCCGTGCCGCTGGCAACATTGGCCGCGCCGGTCACGTCGCTGTCCAGCAGCTGTGACAGCGCGCGAGCCAGATCGCCGACATGCAGGAAATCGCGCTCCTGCACCCCGTCGGTGCAATCCACCGGCTGACCTGCCTTGAGGTTGGAAATCAGATCGCCGAACAGCCGCCCCGGCGGCTCGCCCGGACCGTAGACAAAAAAGATACGGGCCCAGGCCAGAGAAATGCCAAGCGCATCCTGCCCCGCGCACAGTGCCAGACCGGTTCCGGCCTTGGCCGCTCCATACAGGGTGCGAGGCCGCAGGGGGCTTGTTTCGGTCAGTTCCGGCACAGACCAGTCATATTCGGCGCAGCTTCCGGCGCAGACGGCGCGCTGACCGCCGCTGCGCGCGAATTCCTGCACCAGATGCAGCGTGGCGGCCATCCAGTCCAGATTGGCTTTCGATGTCCAGCGGTCGCGAGGCCCGTCATGCCAGGCCAGGTGCAACAGGTGGCTGGCCCGGGCGGTCTCAAGGGCCGTTGCGGTGGCGTTGGGATCCAAAATATCGCAAGGGATGTCGCAGGCCGGGTTGCGGCCCAACGTCACGACCTCGTGCCCCGCCTCTGTCAGGGCCGGAGCTGTCGCACGACCGATCAATCCGGTCACCCCGGTCAGCAAAACCCGTGCCATCAGCTGATCCTGACCTCCGGCACGGCGATTGCGAACCGGGTGCCGTGGGCTTTGAGGTCGGACAGCTGCTTGGTGACCTCGTCACGGATGTTCCAGGGCAGGATCAGCACGTAATCGGGGGGATTATCCCTGAGCACGTCGACCCCGTGAACGGGAATGTGGCTGCCGGGCAAAAGCGTGTTCTGTTTGGCCGGGTTGAGGTCGACACAGTACGAGATCAGCTCGGGTCCGACCCCGGCATAGTTCAGCAGCGTGTTGCCCTTGGCCGCGGCGCCATAGGCGGCGACGGTTTCGCCCTTGGCTTTGGCGTCTTCCAGAAAGGTGACCAACCCGTCGCGCAGTTGTTCGACCCGGGTGGTAAAACCCTGATACCCTTCGGCCCTGTCCAGCTGTGCGGCCGCTTCATCCGCCCGCACCTTGGCCAGCCCCGGCCCTTCGGCATGGGAGGCCCCTTGCAGACAGGCAAAGACTCGCAGCGAACCGCCATGGGTGGGCAGTTCCTCGACGTCGAACACCCGCAATCCAGCCTCGGCAAATATTGCCTCAACCGCCAGAAGCGACAGGTAGGAGTAATGCTCGTGATAGATCGTGTCGAACTGGACCTCGTTGATCAGGTTAAGCAGGTGCGGGAATTCGACCGTGTAAACCGCATCACCGGACAAAAGCGTGGCAACCCCGGCCACGAAATCCCGGATATCGGGCACATGCGCCAGCACATTGGCGGAACAGACAAGCGCGGGCCGGGGTTCTTCGGTCACGACTTTTCGGGCGGTTTCCTCACCGAAATATTCGACCCGCGTCCGCACGCCTTTTTCCTCGGCGGCAGCGGCAACATTGCCCGAAGGTTCAATCCCCAGGACGGGGATTCCCTTTTCGACGAAATACTGAAGCAGATACCCGTCATTCGATGCGATCTCGACCACCAGATCGTCCGGCCCCAGCCCAAAGCGGGTCACCATTTTCTCGACATAGGCTCTGGCATGAGCCAACCAGCTTTCGGAATAGCTGGAGAAATAGGCGTAGTCCGCATTGAAAATCTCGGACGCGGGGACCGCGTCATCGACCTGCACCAGATAGCACGTGCTGCAGACGCGGGCATGCAGCGGATAGCGCGGGCAGGGCGTGTCCGCCTGTTCGGGCGGGACATAGGAATTGGCCAGTGGCGACAGGCCCAGATCCACCAATGTCAGGGATAGCGGAGCGGCGCAGTTGCGGCAAACGGGTTGTGTCATTGCGGCATCCTCCAGCGCAAATCCTCGCTCAGCGTGCCATTGTTGATATGTTCTTCCAGCGCCTTCAGCCGCATCAGCGGCGAGGATCTGAAATCGGCGTCGCCAAAATTGATGTCGTTCAGCAATTGCAGCAGATCCCGGATGGTTCCGTCCAGCGTCTGGACCGGCTGATGCGTGGGGGCAAGTTGTTTATAAAGCGAAAAGTCGACCTTGTAGGACCGGCTGTCGGGCGAGGCGTCGGGATTGATCGAATAGCTGGCCCCCGGGACCGCTTCGGCCACGGATTGCGCCAGATCGCGGATCTGGTAATTCCATTCATCCGACCCGGCATTGACCGCCAGCCACGGGCCTCCGGCCTCTTCGGTCCGGGTGATCGCCCAGTCGATGGCCCGCGCCATGTCGCGCACATCGATCAGCGGCCGCCACGGGCTGCCATCGCTGAGGACGGTGATCTTGCCCGCGGTAACAGCGCAGGCGGCAAAGTCGTTCAGCACCAGATCCAGCCGCAGCCGGGGCGACGGCCCGCAGGCGGTGGCAAAGCGCAGCGCGGTGCGCAGCATGCCCGGCGTGTTCATCGCCTCCAGCGCCCGTTCGGTTCCGATCTTGCTGCGCGCATAAGCGGTCAGCGGGTTCAGGGGTGCATCCTCGGACCGCGCGTCGCCTTCGGCGAAGCCATAGACAGAACAGCTGGAGGCAAATACAAAGCGCGACACGCCGGCCTCGGCGGCCAGATGCGCCGCCTGAACAATGGCGTCCTGATTGATCTCGGTGGTGACGGTTTCAAACCGTGCGCCCATCGGATCGTTCGAGACCGCCGCCAGCGCAACAACCGCGTCGGCCCCCTGAAACAGCGAGGCGTCGATATCGCGGATATCCGCGATGATCTGCTGATTCAGCACCCGTTCGGGCCACGCATCATGTGTGGTCAACCGGTCCGAGAAAAACCCGGGATCGACCCCGATTAGGTTGGCGTTGGAGTAGGATTTCCGCAAGGTGGCGGCCACGACGGGGCCGATATAGCCCAGATTGCCAAGCAGTATGATTTTCGGAGCAGATCCCAGCGTCATTCCCAGACCTTCCATGGAGTATTGCCTGTCTGCCAGCGTTCCTCAAGCTGACGACGGTCGCGGAGCGTATCCATCGGTTGCCAGAACCCTTTGTGGCGGAACGCCATCAGGTCGCCGTCTGCTGCCAGTGTCTCAAGCGGGGCACGTTCCCAGATGTCCAGATCCCCATGCAGCAGCTCACCCACTGACGGGTGCAGCACAAAGAATCCGCCATTGATAAAGCCGCCATCACCCCCGGGCTTTTCGGCGAAACGGTCGATCCGGTCGCCCTCCAGCTCCAGTGCGCCAAACCGTCCCGGCGGCACCACCGCAGTCAGCGTCGCGCGTTTGCCGTGGTTCTTGTGGAACGCGACCAGCGAACTAACATCGACATTCCCGACCCCGTCCCCGTAGGTCATGCAAAAGGCCTCTTCATCCTTGAGCAGATGCATGACCCGGCGCAGCCGCCCGCCGGTCTGGCTGTCCTCGCCGGTATCGACCAGCGTCACACGCCACGGTTCCGATTTGCTGTTAGCAATCTCAACCCCGCCGCTAGCCAGATCAATGGTGACATCCGAGCTGTGCAGGAAGAAATTAGCGAAATATTCCTTGATCACGTACCCCTTGTAGCCAAGGCAGACGATGAAATCGGTGATGCCATGAGCGGCATAAATCTTCATGATATGCCAGATGATCGGTTTGCCCCCGACCTCGACCATGGGCTTGGGGATCCTGACGGTTTCCTCGCTGAGCCGGGTCCCTAAACCACCGGCCAGAATAACGCACTTCATAAAATTGCTCCCTCGTTAACAACGAAGTCAGCCACCAATTAACCTGACGTGACTTTTTTCTCCAAACACTCCGCAACAGTAGGACGTGAGCGTTGGTTTCCTGTCAAGATTCACAAAGTCATTGGTCGGGATGTTCCGAATTTCTTGGCGCTCCAGCATCAGTGAATACACAATATGCGTAGTTGGAAGGTATTGTTGACTTACCCGGGAATGCGGGTGTGTGATCAAAATTCACCAGAAGCCGCATTCTGAACTGAGAAAACAAAAAAGGGCAAACCCGAGCTTTCAATAACGAGAACGCCAGAGATTTAACATTCGTGTTCTGAAAGGATCGGGGCAATCCTGGTGTTTTAATTATCTTTAATACTCAACAATTTGCGGCGAAACATCCCCTTTGTTGAAGATGGAGGTGACCTGGCCTTTCAGAGGGTTTTGGTTGGTTCCCGACGGTGAAGCGGCCGATCTGCGCATATCCTCTGGCGCCGCACTGAACCTCGGTTTTGGGCAATGGCGATACGCTCAGTCATCAGCCGCAGGGACAGATTATGACGAACAAGGTTTCCCTTTGGTCTGCTAACATGATTTTGTTGTGAATCACAGGTATCCTCCTGTAGCTTAACGGCAGTGGTTTTAGTGCGGATGTTAGTCATTTGAAAAAAGATATTGTTCCCGTTGTTATCATTGGTGGTGGTCCCGCAGGACTGACAGCAGCCTATGAACTCCAGAAATTGAGCGACACACATGTGCCCCAGGTCTATGAGGCCTCGGACATGGTTGGTGGTATCTCGCGAACCGAAACCCACAAGGGCTATCGCTTCGACATCGGTGGCCATCGGTTTTTCACCAAAGTCGGCGAAGTCGAAGACATGTGGCACGAGGTGATGGGCGACGATTTCATCACCGTTCAGCGCCAGAGCCGCATTTTCTACCGCGGTAAGTTTTACGATTATCCGCTGCGTATCTTCAACGCTCTCGGCAATATTGGCCCCTACGAGACCTACAAGATCATTGGCAGCTTCATCAAATGGAAACTCCGGCCCAAAAAGCAGGAGGACACGTTTGAGGAATGGGTGATCAACCGCTTTGGCGGGCGGCTCTATTTGCATTTCTTTCGCAGCTACACCAAAAAGGTCTGGGGCATTCCGCCGTCTGAAATTCGGGCCGACTGGGCCGCGCAACGGATCAAGAACCTGTCGCTGCCCAAGGCCGTCTGGAACGCAATCTCCGGGGCCAATGACACCGCCAGCCTGATCGAGGAATTCCAGTATCCGCGCCTGGGTCCCGGCATGATGTGGGAAAAGACCCGCGATCTAATCAAGGAACAGGGCGGCAGCGTCGAGACCCATTCCGAAGTGGTAAAGGTGAACCGCGATGGCAATCGCGTGACCTCGATCGAGGTGCGCCACTGGACCGAAGATGCTGAAAAACGCATCGAACAGGTCGAAGGGGAAGAGTTCATCAACTCGATGGCGGTGCGCGATCTGATCCACGCCTTTGACCCACCGCCACCACCCGAAGTTGTCGAGGCCGCGGACCGCTTGCGCTATCGCGATTTCTTGATCGTGACCCTGGTCCTGGATCACGCCGATCCGTTCCCGGACAACTGGATTTACATCCATAGTCCAACCGTGAAAGTCGGGCGCATCCAAAACTTCCGGGCCTGGTCCAAGGAGATGCTGCCGGATCAGGATACGTCATCCATTGGAATGGAATATTTCTGCCAGAAAGGCGATGGTCTGTGGTCGTCTTCAGATGAAGATCTGAGAAAGCTTGCCAGTGAAGAGCTTGAAAAGCTCGGCCTGGCCAAGGCGGACACCGTCATCGACAGCGCCATCATCCGGCAACCCAAAGCCTATCCTGTCTATGATGGCGAATACAAAGAGGCGCTGGACACGGTCAGTGACTGGCTGAAGACGCTTGAGAACTTTCAGACTGTCGGCCGTAACGGTTTGCATCGCTACAACAACCAGGATCATTCGATGCTGTCGGCAATGTATGCGGCCCGCAATATCATGGGTGAAAACCACGATATTTGGGATGTGAATGTCGAGAGATCCTATCACGAGGAATTTGAGGCCCATCCCAAGAAAAAGAACTTGTTAGAGAAAGGCTTCAGTAAACGCACCGCGCTCTGATCCCCGGGAGTCGCATCGATTGCGGATTTTGGTCGCTGTGAACATCTGCGCCGGATGGCCCCGGAAAGTTGTCTTTGGAAAGTGCCGGAGCTTTGGTAATGTTGCCCGAACAGATTGAGGAGCACGTTAATTACGAACAGAGCCTATTTGTTTACTCAATCCAACCAAATCCGATAAGTTTGCTGCATTGATGACGTATCGCACATGCAATCCATCTAATTGGGACAAAAATCGCAACTTGGTGAGGATTACATGGTATCAACAAATTGGTTGATTGCAGAAACATACATTCGGCTGAAAGACAGGGTGTCTTTCACGGGGTAGTCTTTGACAGTCGTGTTTGATGAGTTCGCATAAGATGTGATGGTATTACGATTTTTTATATTCCTGACTGCACTGGCCAGCATCGCATTGACTGGCCAGGATGTCGCGGCAGAACTGGCGGGAAAGACTGCTCTGGCGGGCGGAACATCGCCGTATTTCGTCGCAAGTAACGCTCTGTTTCTGTATATCTGGGTTCCACTGGTCGCAATGTCGGTTTCGGCGCTGTTCTTGGCACCAGGCTTACTTTTGGCATGGGGCATCGCCGCGCCTGGGGAGCGCTTTGAACATTGGCTGCTCAAAGGGTTCACTTTCTCTTTGTTTGGATTACCAGCTGTCGCGGCGGCGGTGCAGACTGTCAGCGGCATTCCGATGACAGGGACAGATTTTGTATTGCTGAGTGTTCTGCTCTGCCTGCCCGGCATTGGCCTGATCTCCGCCCGGTCCGGCCCGGATCTGTTTCAGGGCCGGGGCTGGGATGTCGCAGGCATGATCCTGTTGCCGCTTGCGGTGTTGATTTTAATGACGCCCAAATTCTATTGGGAGGCCCTTAACGATGACGGCGCACACAGTTTTCTGAACGCGATGCTGTTTTCAACCCGCGGCTTACCGTTCTGGCCGCCGGATTCCGGTGCGATTGGTGGATATCCAACCCCTAAAATGGTGACGGAAACATTCATGCAGGCCGGTTTCATGCGGTTTCTTGGGCCGTATGAAGTGTCCATCCGCCTTGCCTATCTGCCGGGTGTTTCCATCCTGTTCGGGGTCATGCTGTCTTTTGTGCGCACTCCCGAAGGGCGCACTGGCCCACGGACCGTTCTCGGACTGGGAGCAGCCCTGCTGCTGTTTTCCTTCGTGATGGCGTTTAACCCGTCTTATTATCCGTATTTTGCCGACATTGCCCTGCCCATGACGCGCGAGCCGATGATTTTGCTCGGGGTGCTGGGCTATATCCTGTTCTTTAACGAAAGGAAGTTCGGGTGGATGGCGGTTGTGTCCACGCTGGCCCTGCTGACTGCGCCAAACGGTATCCTGCTTATCGGTTTTTTCCTTATTTCCTACTTCATTCTGACCCGGCCGTTTCCGGTCCGGCAGGTGATTGTCGGAGGCGGGATTGCCATCGCCATCGTGCTCCTGGCATCACTCGTTGAAATAGCGCTGGCAAAGCTGGGGCTGACAAGCACATCCAGGGAATTCAATACGGGCAGCATTTTGCGGCGCCTGCGGTTTGTTACGGTTTTCGATACCGGACGGATTCTGTTCTGGTTGTTGCCTTGCGGGATTCTGCCCGGGCTGGCTTTGCTGGCGTGGCCCTGGCAAGACAGGCTGTCCAGGACACTGACACTGACGGTCATCGCTTATGTTCTGTTCTTTTATGTCCAGGCCTATCGTATCCTGCCGCACCATTTTGCACCCGCTGCCGTCATACCCTTGATTGTCTTTTGGCGGTTGCGCCCGGTTCAGGTGGCCCCGACGCCTGCGCTGGCATGTGCGCTGGCCGGGCTTGCGGTCAGCGCATGGATCAGTTGGCCCGACACATTGCGCCCGTTTACCCAAACCCGGGATCTTGGTCATCGCATTGCCATTGAGACTGGTCCAGCCCCCTTTCCCGACCTGGAAGAGATCCACGTCGTGCAAGCGCTTATTTCCGAGGCCTTTCCACCAATCTGGTCGCAGGCCGAGCTTGAAAACCGCTATGTGGCTGGTCGATTGTCGGTTTATGTTCATGCCAGAATGTTCACACCCGAACCCTCTATCGCAGACTATTTCGTTCGTGCAGCAGCACAACCGTTGGCAGAAGGTGAAACCGTGATTGGTGAAACAGAGGAAGGCTGGGTTCTGGTGGCAAGAGATCAGGCAATCTACGAGAAAGATCTCCGGAACACCGACGTTCCGATCAGTATCGCGCGCGCCTATCGTGTGCCACTTGATACCATTTTCGGGCAGGGTGTACGCGAGACGCCACATCCGGTCTGGGATATCGCGAAAGTAGTCGGGCTAAGATAGCCAAAGATTGTCTAGTAGTTGATTTGCCCAAGGCACCAGAAGCGGGCAGTTAAGTGGAGAACTTTATGAAGCAGAATCTTACCAAGCTGGTTGAAACATATCCGGTCCTCCAGAAACCCGCCTATCTTGCCTATATCGGCGTGGTCAGCGCCCGGAATATAAGCCGCCGCTTTGCCATGAACAATCTTGGCTACCTGCCCAAGCGCGTCTCGGACAGGGGCCAGGACAGTTGGGTAATCAACGAGGTCTATAACGGCAAGCGCAACGGGTTCTTCGTTGAACTCGGTGCCGCTGACGGGTTTTCCGATTCAAACACGTTCGCTTTGGAAAAACACTATGGCTGGACCGGGCTTCTGATCGAACCTAACCCGGTCAACTACAACAAGATCATCAACTGGCATCATCGCACGGCCACCCCGGTTCCGTTGGCGGTCGACCCCGAACCCGGCCAGCTGGAATTCATGATCGATGGTCAGCGCAGCAGCCTGCTGGTGGATGAGGCCGACAACATGACCGAGCGCCGGGCAACAAAACTGGCCAAGTTCAGGAAAAAGGGTAAGGTCGTCACGGTCGAGGCCGTGCCTTTGGACGAGGTGTTCGATCGCTACAATGCCCCCAAAGATATCGACTATTTCAGCCTGGATGTCGAAGGGTCTGAAACACGCATCATGCGCAACTTCCCGTTCGACAAATACCGTTTCCTGGCAATGACAATTGAACGCCCGACGCCAGAACTCAACGAGTTGCTACTTGCCAATGGCTACCACTTCGTGCGCAATTCGCTCTACGACACGTTCTATGTGCATGAAAGCAACCCGCGTTTCGACCAGATCGAGAAATTGCCGTTCGAACAACTGCCAGCGAAACAATTCTGACACGGCACCAGATGCAATTTCTATGTCACGCAAGCCGCGAGGTACGGCTGGCACCCGCGCGACCTCTGACATGTTGAATTCGCCTTGTTAGCTTTAGCGCGAAGTCTTGAGTACAAGTTCAGGTCATCAAGTACGCCAGGCGCTCAGGTCACGCTCGAGCATATGCTCGAGCATTTCTATTTCCGGCAACAGTCTGTCCCGCAAGATGGCGCGGGCCCGGGGCGGCATTTCAACGCCCCGCTTGAGGTTGAACTGAGACAGCCGATCCCGGATTTTCCAGCGCATCTCTTGCGGCATGACATATCCGATCAATCCGGTGATCGGATTGGGTTTCATCAGGAAATCCTGAAACAGACGGTTGCGGGGCACCCCCCCGGCATTGAGCTGCGAGGATACATCCGGACGAAACCCGGTATCCGCCCCGATGAATGCGGTGATGTCGGCAATCAGTGCCTGCGGGTCCGTCTGAAGGTCTTCGTAGGTTCGGATCAGGAACTGGTCACGATCAAACAGGCTGAAATAGCGCGCCAACTGCTCGGCATAACGCGGAAAGCGGGAATATCCGAACAAGGGCTGCCACCCCGCAGCCAGCCGCTCCTCTTCCGCGTCAAGCGCCGCGGCGAAATCGTCCAGCGGCTCGATACGCTGTTTCACGGCATAGAGATAATGGGACAGCGCCTGATCGATCGGATTGCGCAGGATCACCACCATGCGCACCTGCGGGATGTGATGGTGAATCCGCTCGGGGGCTTTGGGCGAATAAAGGTACAGCGGCGAGGCTTCGCCGCATATGCTGTTTGCGGGGGCGGGGGCGAACAGGGCGCGATACGTTTCGATATCGACCACCGAATTATTGATGTAATCTGCCCCTGGTCCTTTGCAGTTCAGCGCCTCCCCCTCAAAGCTGAAGAAGTTCGGTTCTTTCGCCGAGGGCATGAAGACACTTGGGTTCTGCCGCAAATAACTGTGCAGAGCCGTGGTTCCGGCACGCGCGGCACCGATGATCAGGAAATCAGGCAATCCGGTCATCTGCACGCCCTGTCCTAGTTCCGTGTGACCTGCAGTTTTTGCTTCTGCCCCAGCACGTGATATTCAAACAGGCACCAGACATAGACGCTGGCGGAATAGACGTAATAAAACTGGTGATAGAGGATGCACTTGACCGCAAACCACGGCCCGCCATGCCCGGCCATGGTGCGCGCCAGATCGTAATTTGCGACAAAGGCCAGCCCCAGCAACACCAACGACACGGGCCACAGCCCAGGCCAGAAGGGCAGCGCCAGAACCGACAGGATCAGCAACCCGGCCAGCCCGGCCCGCAGCCGCTCGATCATCGAAGTGTTCAGGTCGTCGGTCAGCCCTTCGCGCGAAATCATCAGCCGGGACCAGGGCAGGGCGCGGCAATAGATGTCGGTACTCAGGCTGTTGAGCATGGTCCAAACCTTCAGGTGCTTGCCCTGCAATTGCGGCTCGACCAAAATGCGCCTGCCGGTTTCGGCGATCCGGTAGCCCAGTTCGATATCCTCGATCGAGGGAATCTCATAGGTTTTCACATCGAACCCGCCAACCTCAAGGAATACATCGCGCCGGATGGCCCCGCAGCCCGCCCAGAATGTCCGTGCCTCGCGCCGGGCGCGCTGGTGGTGGTAGCGGTGCAGAAGGTTCTTGTAGCGTGAAAACCAGGCCTGCCCGTCCGGCGCATCATCATAGGATCCGAACACCGCGCCGACATTGTCCTCGGACATGGCGCGGCGGATGTGGTCCGGACCATCGGGCCAGGCGATGACGTCGGAATCCACGAACCACAGGATGTCGCCCGTGGCCTGTTCGGCGGCCAGATTGCGCGCCGCTCCCGGGCCGCCATTGACCGGCGTGGTCAGAACCGTGGCCCCCATCTTTTGCGCCAGCGCGGCGGTGCCGTCGGGCGACTGGTCGTCCACGACCAGAACCTGCTGCACCTGACCGGCATTCAGCATGTCAATCAGGGGCGTCAGCACGCGGGGCAGAAGATGCTCGGCGTTATAGGCGGGCATGACCACGCTGATGGACAGGGATTGATCTGAAGTCACAAGGTTTCTCCGATACCAGAGCGTGGCAGGGGAGCCCGCTGAACAAGAAGAAGAAAGGCCGCTGTAAAGGGCAGCAACCACATGACGCGCGCACCATAGCGATCCGCCGGCTGCGAGACACCGCCACAGACCAGCGCGTTCACGGCAATTCCGATCAGGATGAACAGGGCGAAAAGTTTCAGCGATGGCGCAACCCGCCCGGGCCACAGCAGCAAAACGGCTATGATCCCGAAGGAAGCCAGGTAGATCGCCGCGTGGATGGCATTTGCCGGTCCGATCCAGGAATAGTCGCGTGTCAGCACAATCCCGTCGAGTACCGCAAGCTTGTCCGCCGGCAATCCTGATAGCGATTTCGCATTTCGGATGACCGCCTCGTTCGGAATGGTCTGCCTGACACTGTTCATGCCAAGCTGCGTCATCGCATTTTCGCCAAGCGCAAATACCGTTCCGAATGGCCGGGCTGCCAGAACCTGCAGAAAGAACGCCCGTTGCTCGGCCGCCACTGCCTGCTGATCCTCGACCGGCATCAACCGGAAGGATCCGAGCCGTTCGGAGCGTTCAAAAATGATATGCGCCGCAGTCAGCCGATAAGGATCATCGGACCACGACAGGGCCTCGTGCAGGGCGCAGGTTGCCAGATCGGGACGGGGGCAGACATCGTCCAGATAGGCCATGCCGGGTCCATCCACGATCAGCCGTGCCGTGATATGAGGGGTGTGGATGACTTCTTTTTTCGCAACGCTTTCCGTTGCAACCACGAACGCCTTGCGTTCGGCCAGCGCCACCACAACCAGACAGACGGCAAACCCCGCCGCCAACCACCGGCCATGCCCCAGCCGCAGCAAGGCGGCCAGCACGACAAAGGGCACCATCAGCACTGCGATGCCCAGATGAGAAGGGTGCAGAACCACCGCAAAGGCCGCAAGGGCCAGCGCAGCCAGCCATTCCATCAGGCGCATCTGGCGGCCCGCCACGACAATCCCTGCAATCAGGATCAGCAAGACCGATGTGAAAATATCCGGCATGATATAAGCGATGTAAAACGGCAGCGAGGTCGTCCCGGCGACCAGCAAGGGAATGGTCACCAATTGCAACGTATTTCGTCCGGTTTGCGCGGTGCGCTGCAGCGCCCGCATGGCCAGCCAGACCGCCAGCAACAGCAGCGCCAGATGCACGCCCACGACCCCGACTAGCGCGTCGGCCCGCCAGAAGGCCGCAACCAGCAACGCATAGGCCATGGAACGCGACCCGCTGGTCGTCTCGTCTTCTTCGACCCGGTCTTTCGTCTGACCCGCGCCAGCCTCGATCACCGGACCATCCTTTTCCGGGGCAGGCAGGATCAGGGACAACGCCGCATCGCCCTGCCGGAAATAGCCTCCGGTGTCGAAATAATAGAGCGGCCCGCGGTTGATGATCAGAACCGCCAGGCAAATGACCACCGTCACGGCAAGCAGAAGAATGGCCCCGAGCCGTCGGGGTGATCTTCCGGATGCGGGCCGCGCGGTCATTGCCGTCCTACAGCTCCTGCATCGCCACGGCTGTGCGTTGGAAATAGGCAATGGTGGCCTTCAGCCCGTCTTCCAGCGCCACCTGCGGTGCCCAGCCCAGCTGTTCGCGGGCGCGGGTGATGTCCGGCTGGCGCTGGATCGGATCGTCCTGCGGTAGCGGGCGCTGCACCAGTTCCGATTTCGATCCGGTCAGGCGGATCACGGCTTCAGCCAGTTCGCGGATGCTCAGTTCCACCGGGTTGCCCAGATTGATCGGGCCGGTCACGTCCTCGGGGGATTCCATCAGTTTGATCAGCCCGTCGATCAGATCGGACACGAAACAGAAGGACCGGGTCTGGCTGCCATCGCCGTAAATGGTGATCGGCTCTCCGTTCAGGGCCTGCATGATGAAATTGGACACCACGCGCCCGTCATCGGGATGCATGTTCGGCCCATAGGTGTTGAAGATCCGCGCCACTTTGATCGGCAGGTTGTGCTGGCGGTAATAGTCAAAGAACAACGTCTCGGCACAGCGCTTGCCTTCGTCATAGCAGGATCGTGGCCCGATCGGGTTGACGTGGCCCACATAAGCCTCGGTCTGCGGGTGGATCTGCGGATCGCCATATATTTCCGAGGTCGAGGCCTGAAGGATCCGCGCGCCCACCCGCTTGGCCAGCCCTAGCATGTTGATCGCACCATGCACGGCCGTTTTGGTCGTCTGCACCGGATCGTGCTGGTAGTGGAAGGGCGAGGCCGGACAGGCCAGATTGTAAATCTCGTCCACCTCGACATAAAGCGGAAAGGTCACATCATGGCGCATGACCTCAAACCGGGGGTTGTTCAGCAGATGGCGCAGGTTGCCCCGCCGGCCGGTAAAAAAGTTATCGACACACAGAACCTCGTATCCGCGTTCCAGCAGGGCGGCACATAGATGCGAGCCCAGAAAGCCGGCGCCACCGGTCACCAGGACCCGTTTTGCGTTGAGGTTCATGTCATAGGGATCAAAATCAGACGCGTTCATCAGCGTACCCGGCGGCTATGTTCTGGCCAACGCCCATTCGAACCATCTCCTCGTTAATAGGCAGGCACCGCAAACAAACGGCCGAACTGTAAATCCCGATCTGGAATGCGTGCCTGAACTTGAAACAATAACATATCGAAAGCTACACGAAACTTGCCCATCGTCGAAGGATAAATATGGCAAGCCTGCCGTTTTGCACCTTTTTCCTGTTAAGCGTGATCTACAGGTCCTGTGTTAAATTTTGGCCATGAATAGTGCGTCCGGTTACACGGGATTGTTTCTTGATTTGCACAAGGCACACACACGTGTGGCCCGGAATATTACCGCGCGGGTGTCGGCAAGTCGCTGATAGATTCTCAATCGCACCACACATTATTCGGGGGCAGAAGCGCATCTGCTCGGGTTTACGTTCACCAAATCGAAACAAACCGCAAAATACACATGGCGCTGTTCTGAAAAGCGGGCCCATCCGCCGCAAAAATGTCCCAATTCCGCAAAAAACCCCTAGTAATCAAACGAAAAACAGTAATACTGTTAAAGAATTGGTGCCACGCCAAAGCTGCGCGTGGATTGTGTGTGAAGGCTGGAAGGTGGGACTTTTATGCTTGGAACTTTGAGACTGATGGCTGCGGGCCTTGTCACCGCGATATTCATGGCCGGGTCGGCCAGTGCGCTGACGCATGTTTCCGCTGGCGGCAGCTATGACATTACATCCGACAATCTGTTCTTTGGCGCGGTTGACACCGGCCTAGGCGGTGGCGGAACCTATTCGGTCAACTTCACATCTCCGAGCGGACCGGTGCTTGGCAATGCAGGGGCCTCGATCACCCTGCGCCTGCTGAATGCGGCATTCCCCGCTGGCTTGACGATGAGCTGGGTCGACGCCAACAATCCGAACAATGTCCTGGCCACCACGGCCATTCTGGGTGATGTGACCACCAAGCTGAATACCATCTTCAGCGCTTCGAACCCGAACACCCTGAGCCAGAACCTCGTGTTCAGCTGGGCCGCATCTTCACCGGGCGTCACGTTTGACTTTGATGTGGCTGCAGTGCCTCTGCCAGCCGGTGGTCTGTTACTCTTGACCGCGCTTGGCGGTCTGGGCCTGGTTCGGCGCCGCAAAGCAGCGGCAGCCTGAACAAAGCACACGATCCCAATCCATGGGTTGAGGGGCCGCAGCAAGCGGCCTCTTTTCATTTGGAGGGGTCAGATCGTGCCGCCGATTGCCTGGCGCAGCATCCAGACCATGCGCTGACATCTAAGCCGGAACAATGTCGAGATCGCCCGCAAAACCTCGCCTGTCGACGTCAGCTTGTCGCTGGATATGACTTTGGGGGTATGAACAACGGCGCTGGCTGGCATGGCCAACCCACGAAGCGCCCAACGCAGGCGCCCGGCAGCGCTCGTTCCGTGCAATTGATAGGCTTCCTGTGTTGTTCGCCGCCACTTTGCCCTGAGCGCCGCCCAATCCTGTCGTGACGGATGGCTGACCCGAAACCCGTCCTCGTAAATCAGGCTATAACCATGCGCTACCGCCCGCATGGTCCATTCCCGGTCTTCCGAGACGCCGTTGATGAACCCGCCGATTGCATCAAACACATCGCGACGGGTAAGCAGGTTTCCGGCTCCGGAAAACCCCTGAACCTCGATATACCTGCGGAAGTTGAATGCAAAAACGGCCTCGAACGCCTCGGCCCCGTTGCGCGGGGGCGGGGTCTCGTCAAATACATCGACCCGGCCGCCGATCAGATCGGCCCGGTCCGCGATCTGACGCCCGACCTTCAGCCAGTCGGACGCAGGCACGCAATCGGCATCAATGAAGAAAAGTCGCGGCGCGGTGGTTTCCGCCACCCCACGGTTGCGGGCATGGGCTGCGCCCTTTTGGGCTTCCACCACAAAGCGCACTTCGGGAAAGGCCTGCTGCACATCATCCAGTGAAGCGGGCGAATTATTGTCGACAACGACAATCTCTGTCGCCGTCAGATCGTTTTCCCCAAGCGCCCGCAGGCATCGTTCCAGCCTGGCCGGGTCGTTGTAATGAGGGATGATGACCGCGTCAACCGGAGTCACATCAGTAGTAGGAACCGTACTCATAGCCGAACGTTCCACTGATATAACGACACTTGTTCAGAACGATCCCCATGACATTCGTGAGTTCCGCCAATTGCCGTTCGGCGACGTCGATATGGTCGATACTGGTCTCGTCAGCGGCCGCCAGAAGCAAGGCGCAATCTACATTCCTGAGAAACCCTTGACTGTCATCACTGGCCATCAATGGCGGCGTATCAAAGAGGATGATATCAGGTTTGTATTCCGCTTCGAGCCACTCCAGAAATTCGATTGTCTTGCGACTTTGCAGAATTTCCGCAGGGTTGCGCGTCGAAGTATAGTTCAGTCCAAAAATCACATTATTGCCGTGGCGCAGAGCGTGCTCGTGAAACGGCACTTTCCCCTTGATGACATCAGCCATGCTGTGGCTGCCGGATTGCTTGAGTATCTCAGCCAACCCCCTGCGCCGCATGTCAAAATCAATCACAATCGTGCGCAAATCTTCCTGCCGCCCCAGACTGAAGGCCAGATTGGCCGCCGCCGTGCTTTTGCCGCATCCACTGTAAGGAGAGGTCAGCGCCACCCGGCGCCAGCCATTGGAGATGATTTGCTGCAGCATCTTGGTCCGCAACATGTCATAGGATGTTGCGTCCGGGCCGCCGCTATATGACATCAGGCGGTTACGGGATATGAGGCGTGGCTCGATACTGATTTCCGGCAGGGTCAGCCAGAAATCTTCATCGCGTGGGCTGTCTTCCGGAACAGGGTGCTGATCTTCGCGCGGCACCGCCGGTTGGGGATGGCGGCTGTCGCGTTCCTTACGGGCTTTTTGAATCGCCTGCTGAAGACGGTCCATTATAGCCTCCCTACCTTAGTCAGAACGGAAATCACCAATATACCTCCAGCTTGTCGATCACCTTCTCTGCGATCAGATCCAGCGGCAGATAATAGGTATGCACGGCCCACACGCTTGCGGGCACCCCCACCAGGATAGCCAGGATAACCATCGTCCAAACAAGTCGCTGTGTCGCCACCTCACCTGGGGACCGTACATAGGGAATGGTCGCGATCGGCCAGACATCCAGCTTCTTGATCAAATCCTCCGGTCGGCGTGCCGCCCGATTCAGAAGCTCCAACAGAACAACAAGTCCCAAGCCCATCAATATACCGGCGGCTGTACCGCCACCGGCGATCGACAACCGGTTGGGCCCGGTCGGTGTAGTGGGTTCAGAGGGGTGTTCGACCACCGAAATCCGCTGTCCTTGGGACGTGACCTCGATCCGTTCTCCGGTTGAGGCCGACGCCAGACGGGCAACGGCCGTATTATACTGGTTCTGGATATTCGTATGATCACGCTGCAACTCGGCCAGTGTGATCGCGTTGGCCGGAGTCTGATCGATTGTCAGCGTCACCTTATTAAGACTTTCCTCCGTCACAGCGCGCTGGTCTTCCAGGGCGGCGATTTGTGAATCGAACTGAGCCAGTTGGAGATCAAGTGTCGAGTTTCCCGTTTGAGCGCTGGATGCAGTGGTATTGGACGCTTGCTCGGTCGCTACAACTTCCTCCAAACGGGCGACCTGAGCCCGCAAAAGCTTAATCTGCGGGCTGCTTTCCGAATAAACCCCCAGCTTATTGTCAAGCTGGTTGCGCAATTGGCGCAGCTGCTGCTGCGCCTGGGTCTGTGGCTGCTGTCCGACAGTCCCGATCTGACCCGTCGTGTTATAGTGCTCCAGCAGTTTTTCACGCTGGGTCTGCAGCGAGAAAATCTGCTGATCGGTCTGCTGCAGGCTTGTCTGCAAAGCCCCCTGCTGCGCCATACGGAATTGCAGACTGGCGGGCAGAGCGCCCGAGTTTTCATTCTGAAACTCGAGAATCCGGCTGCTGCGCCTGTCGAGCTCCGCCCCCAGACGGTCCACTTCCTGTTCAAAGAACTCCAGCGTGTCGGACGCCCGTTCCTTGCGGTACGACACATCAAGCTTCAGAATCTCCGTCAGATATTCGTTCAGCACACCCGCCGCGATCTTGCCGCTTCTGCCTTCGAATGTGATGGTCATCAGATTCGCTTGGCCACGACCGGAAGAGATGCGCGTATTGGTCTTTATGCGCAATTCTGTGACCATCTGATCCGGAGTGGCATCAGGCAACACCTCGAACTTGCGCGCGATGTCGAGCAGAACCGGTCGTGTCAGCAGGCGCTGCTCGACGATCTGAAGCTGCTCAAACGGAGTTGTTGTAACGGTACTTGCAGCCAGATTTCCCGCAATCCGCGGCGATTCAACAATCAGCCGCATTTGAGAAACATAGGTGGGTGGCAAGGTCATCGCGATAGAAATCGAAATGGCCGATACAATCGTGGCCACGATGAGGAAGTACGGAAACCGCCTCATGAAAATAGAGAAATAGTAACGAGCGGGACTCATGTCAGACCGTCAGCTCCTTCTCAAGTGAGTTACCGCCAAAGAATACGCCATCATCGACCACCTGGTTCACAACGTCTTCGTCCACCTTGTCCGTTTCGTTTGTCCAGGCATAGAGCAGGGTAAAATCGCAGAACTGGTTCACCAGGCGCGGGACGCCGCGGGTCTGCTGGAAAATCAGCTTGCAGGCGTCGTCGGTGAACTCTTCGCCCGACCCGCCGGCGGTCTTCATCCTATGCCTGATATAACATTCAACCGATTTTTCATCCATCCGTTCCAGATGAAAACTTGCGGCCACCCTTTGCGTCAGCTGGCGCATCTTGGGGTCCAGAATCATCTCGCGCAGCTCGGGCTGGCCGACCAGAACAAGCTGGATCAGCTCATCCGTGTTGGAGTTGATGTTGGTCAGCATGCGGATTTCTTCCAGACCTTCGACCGTCAGATTCTGCGCCTCGTCGAAAATCAGCACCACGCGCCGTCCTTCGGCATATTCCGAGATCAGAAAATCCTGCAATGTCCGGAAGATTTGCACATAGGTCGCGTCCTTTTCGATCGGCAGGCCCAGTGCATGCAGCACCCATTGCAACAGCTCTCCGCGATCACCCTGCGCGTTCGAAATCAACCCGACCGTGATCGAATGCTCCATTTCGCTCAGAAGGTGCTGGATCAGCGTCGTTTTTCCCGCCCCGATCTCGCCCGTCAGTACCGTAATCGGCGCGCAGCTCATGATGCCGAATTGCAGGACCGAATAGCCGCGCTTGTGCAGCGGAGACCAGTACATGAAGCCGGGATCCGGAAGCAGCGTGAAAGGCCGCCGGTCAAGCCCGAAGAAATCTAGATAAAACCCGTCATTGGACGCCATAGCTCCACGGTTGCCTTCCGCCTTGTCAAACCTCGCCCTGGCTCCTCGGAGATTACCCAAACCCACACCCTGAACCACCAGAAATCCTTACATATCGTACGTATCACATAAACCAAAAGTACTTGGGCACCACTCTGCCACAAAATCAAGATAACAAGCAGTACTAAATTTCACACGCAATGAATTGATCTTGTGGTCCTTTCAATTGCGATAATTGCCCGTGATTGTTTCCGCCAAACCCCTTGGAAATGCGCCTGAACAAGCCGGGCATGAGCGATGCCGGGAAATGCTCCGCGCGTTTTCAATTGCCCCCCTTATCGCGCCAAATCCCCCAAAGCACCTACATTGTATCACAATGCGCAACAGAAGCTCCAAAACCCTCACCGGACCTTGGCCCAGTTTGGGTCCCACCGGGGTGAAACCGCTCTCGCCTTTTATCGACTGATAGAAGCCTTGCGGGGATTAATGTTTTGCAAGCTGACCAGAATTTGTTAACAATTGCAGGCAGGGGGGTTGCCGATATGTTTGTAAAGGCAGAACCGCGTAAAACATAAAAAATATAGAAGTTTTTATATATAAGTTGAGGTAGAGCGTAGTCGGTTCCTGAATTTGGTAGGTGGTTCTTGGTTATTGTGTGTGCTGGGGGTTTTAAATAGTGGCAAGTCATTCGAAAGAAGTAGCCGACCCTGGCTACTCTAATATTTCTGTTATGCCGACCACGGCGGAATACCGGGGGTTTTACAGAAATGTTGGCAAGCGCGTCTTTGATTTGGCGTTTGTGCTGCTTGCGGCACCATTTGTTGTACCGCTGGTTCTTATTCTGGCCATTTTCTTGGCCAGTCAGGGCGTGACCCCGTTTTACCGTCAGCCGCGGGTTGGCAAGAACGGCAAGATCTTCAAAATGATCAAGCTGCGCACAATGGTACATGATGCCGAGGCGGTGCTTAAAGAACATCTGGCATCCAACCCCGAGGCCCGGGATGAGTGGGACCGCAACCAGAAGCTCCGTGATGACCCGCGCATTATCAAATTTGGTTCATTCCTGCGCAAATCCTCAATGGATGAACTGCCGCAATTCTGGAACGTCTTTGTCGGCGAAATGTCCACGGTCGGCCCCCGCCCGATGATGGTGAACCAGCAGCGCCTCTACCCTGAAGAGCTCTACTATTCCATGCGCCCCGGCATTACCGGGTTCTGGCAGGTCTCCAAACGTAATCAGTCCTCTTTTGCCGAGCGCGCGCATCACGATACCGAATACTGGAGGAACATGTCATTCGGAACCGACCTTTCGGTTCTAAGTCGAACCGTTTTTGTTATCCTGCGTTGCACCGGCTGTTGAGATCGGGGCAGACGCAAGGCAGACCTCCGAACACATTGACCGAAAATTGAATTTCGCGGGAGTGGTATTAGAATGAGCAGAGCCGGGAACGCCATCACCAAAGGCTTGGCGGTCGTCGTCCTGCTTATCTCGGCCCTGCTTCTAAGCGCGTGTGACACAGCCGAAGAACGCGCCGAGGCCCATTTTCAGGCTGGGATGGCCCACCTGGAAGAGGGCGATGTCGAACGCGCGCTGATCGAATTCAGGAATGTCTTCAAACTGAATGGCCGCCACAAAGAGGCCCGGCTGACCTTTGCCAGGCTGGAACGCGAACGGGGCAATATTCCCATCGCCTACAGCCAGTATCTGCGGCTGGTCGAGCAATACCCCGACAGCTTGGAAGGGCAGCGCAGCCTGGCGGAATTGGCACTGGAAACGGGCAATTGGGAAGATGTCCGGCGACATGGCGCGGCGGCGGCGCAACTGGCGCCGGATGATGTGACGATCAAGTCCATCAACAACACGCTGGCCTATACTGAAGCGGTCAGAAATGGCGATGCGGCCAATGTGGACTTCACCATTCATACGGCGCGCAAATTCATCGAAACAAACCCTGAGCTGATGTCCGCGCGCGAGGTCGTGATTGACCACCATATCCGCAAGCTGGACTGGGAGGTCGTCCTTGAGGAAACCGCTGCGGCCCTGGACATCGCGCCAAAACGGGAAAACCTTTATGGAATCCGGCTGCGCGCGCTGCAGGAGCTGGACAAACCCGACGAAATCGAGGCGCTGCTCAAACAGATGGCGCTGTTGTTCCCCGATGATGAAGGCATCGAACAATTGCTGGTCCAGCACTATATCGGCCGGGACAATCTGGGGGCGGCCGAGCAGATGCTGCGGGCCGAGGTGGACGCGCAATCCGAAGAGTATCTGCCAACCCAGAGGCTGATCGCGTTTCTGGGGGAATATCGCGGCATCGATGCGGCAATTGCCGAACTGGATGCGATCATCGCCCAAAACGGTGCCAATATCCCCAAACTCAAAACCGCCCGGGCCACGCTGAAATTCGGCATGGGCGATACGCAAACGGCGATTGCCGAAATGCAGGAGCTTCTGGAAGGTGCGGACCGGAACATCCAGACCCGCGAAAGCGAGGTTGAATATGCCCGCATGCTGTTCCAGACTGGCAAACCCGCCGAGGCCAAGACCCTGATCAACAAGGTGCTGGAAGAAGACGCCACCCAGGTGGGTGCGCTGAAATTCAAAGCGTCCTGGCTAATTGACGAGGACAAGACCGGCGATGCCATCGTGCAATTGCGCGAGGCACTTGGCCAAACGCCCCGGGATCCGCAATTGATGACCCTGATGGCCCATGCGCATGAACGCAACGGCGACCGGGAACTGATGGGGGAAATGCTGGCGTTGGCAATCGAAGTCTCGCGCAACGGGCCGGAAGAATCGCTGCGCTATGCCCGGTTTCTGATTGCAGAGGATGATCTGGAAATCGCCGAGCGTGTTCTGACCGATTCCCTACGTCAGGATGTAGAACAAGCCGAACTTCTGTTTCTGCTGGGTGAGGTCTACCTCAGAATGCAGGATTGGGATCGCGCCCGCGCGGTACAGCAATCACTGGGCGGCATGGGCACCCCGGAAACGCGTCGTCTGGCGAATGAGCTCAGGGCGCATATGCTGGCTGCGCAGGACCGCGCCGATGACCTGACGGTATTCCTGGATCAGCTGGCAAATGACCCCGAATTCGGCTTGCCGGCGGATATCGCGCTGATCCGGTCCCTTCTGGCCCGGAATGAGACCGAAGCCGCCTTTGCCCGCCTTGATCAGCTGCTGGAAGAGAACCCTGGCTCGGTGCCGCTGCGCCTGCTCAAGGCGCATGCTCTGGCTGGTGAGGGCAAGAGCGACAGCGCCGAGCAGATGTATCGCGCGATCCTCGCAGACCACCCGGATACGACACGGGCCTGGTTGGCACTTCATGCATTGCTGAGCGAACAGAACGCGCCTGAAAAAGCCCGGCAAACCCTGACAAATGCTTTGACAGCGCTGCCGAACAGCCCGGATCTTCTGATGTTGCAGGCGGCGGATCACGAACGCGCCGGGGATCTGGATCAAGCAATCGCGGTCTATGAAAAGCTTTACCCGCTCACCGGTCGCTCCATGGTCATCGCAAACAATCTGGCAAGTCTGCTGACCACATATCGCAGCGATGACGAAAGTCTGCAGCGCGCGCAGGTTCTGGCCCGCCGTCTGCGCGGCACCCGCGTACCGGCGTTTCAGGACACCTATGGCTGGATCGCCTATCGGCTGGGGAATTACGACGAAGCTGTAGAATATCTGGAACCCGCAGCGCAGGCGATACCGGATCACCCGCTGGTTCTGTACCACCTGGGCAAGGCCTATGACGCGATCGGTCGCAAGGAAGAGGCACTGAACGCCTTTCAGGCCGCCCTGAACACCAACATCCCTCTGAGCGTGACCCCCTCGCTGGAGGCCGAAATCGAACGGATCAGTGCAGCGGAGCTCCCCGGGCAGTAAACACCCGGGTTGGAGTCCGCGGCATTTCTGCCGCATCTCATACCCCGTGAACGCAGCACAGATTGTTTCGTTATCGGGAAAGAGTAATAAAAGAGGAAAAGTTGAGAGATTTGAACATGCGGACAGTACTTGGATCCCTGATCACACTTGTCGTCACCATGGTTGTGGCGACCAGCGCCTGGGCTCAGTCCTACCAAATCCAGCCAGGCGACGCCCTGCAGGTTGAGGTTCTGGAAGATCCCACCCTCAACCGAACGACCCTGGTCTTGCCGGATGGATCCATCAACTTCCCGCTGGCCGGATCGATTCGGGCCGCAGGTCAATCAACAGCCGGGCTCAGCTCTTCTCTTTCCTCGGCGCTGGCATCGAACTTCAACTCTCCGCCAACTGTCTTCATCTCGATCGCTTCGCTTGCCCCACCGCCACTGACACAAGGGGGGCTTGCCCCAACCGGACCAACAATTGATGTCTTCGCAATGGGTGAGGTCGGGGCGCCCGGAAGGCATCTTGCAACCGAGGGCACAACCATTCTGCAGTTTCTGGCTCAGGTCGGGGGCCTGACGAACTTTGCGGCTCAGAAGCGCATAGAACTGCGCCGCGCCGACAGCCAGTCAGGCGCAATGAACACATATATCTATAACTACAAGGGCTCAGGCAGCGGCATCAAAGGCACAACAGTGCTGAAATCGGGAGACGTGGTTGTCGTGCCATCACGCCGCTTGTTCGAATAGGGGCTGATACAGGTGGGAAAATCCGGAAACAGGATGGTCTCCGCGCTCGGGGGTGGGGTTGCTTTTGCAATTTCACTTTCGCCAGCGATCGGGCAGCAGTCCACAACGCAGCAGACGACGATACAGCAAACGAACCCGCCTTCGACACAGGTCCAGCAAACCCCCAGCCAACAGCTCATTTTGCAGCAGGCCCAACGGAACCCGGCCCGCAGGGTCGGTCGGGCAGGACAGCAAGCCGGAACCGGAACCGGCCTGAGCGTGACACTCGATTACCTGTCTTCGCTCAGATATGATGACAACCTCCGTCTGACCGACCCGTCGTTTGGGTCAACCACTTGGTGGGAAAATACGCTGGCTCTGGGGGTTTTGAATCGGACACCGGACACAACGTTGGCATTCAATCTGTCGGGATTGTATCGGATCGCCAATGAGCCAATCATCGGGACAGAATCCAGTTTTTCCGATCCGTTCACACAATTGACATATCAACAGACCCGATCCAACAGCCGGTTTGGCTTGTTTGCTGAATACCGTGAAAGAGATCTGGCCTTCAACAGAGCACTGACCGACGTCAACCTGGATGGCGTTATCGACTCCGCCGACGTCACCGGCACCTTTGGGGATCAGATCAACACCCGAGGTAATCTGAACTTTGAAACAGGTCTGAACGACCCCCTCGGATTCCGGTTCAACTATAGCCACAACGAACGCAGGTATTCGGGCACAGCCGACCCAACCCTGTTCGACAACAGCGATGACGATTATTCCGCTGCCGCATTGTTGCGGATATCTCCGGTTTTGCAGGGGAACTTGCGCGTCAGTTACAGAGAATTCGAAGCCGACGATGCCGCGCAAACAGATCGGAAGACGACAACCGTTTCGACCGGCGTGACATATAACATTTCCCCTATTACCACCGTTAGCGCAAATATCGGCTACACCCAAGTCGACAACACACTACGCGCAATCAATGCAAATAACGTAACAGAAGATTTTGTCTGGAGATTCTTCTGGAACAAAACGCTGCCGGATGGAAGTGTCGATTTTCAGGCTGACCAGAGCTTCGGCGTTAATGGAGCCAGGACCAACGCCACGTTTGGCCGAAACTACCAGCGATCCAATTCAACATTGGCTTTCAATGTCGGTTTTACCCGGGGACCATTTGGCGAAGTAACGCCGATCGGTCAGATTGATTATAGCTACCAGTTGGCCACTTCCCGGATCGGAGCGACGATTCAACGTCGGGTCGGCACCAGCACGCAAAGTGTGGAAACCCGCCAGACACTGGCCTTCCTGACTTATGACTATTTAATCAACTCAATGTCCGCTTTGTCTTTCAGCGTAAATTATATCGATCAGGAAAATGAGGGCTCAAACCCATCCAACCCCCGTCAGCGTGGCACGTTCAACGCGTCGTATTCCCATGCTATTACAAATGACTGGGCGATTAATATCGGCTATCAGTACGAGATGGATGACCGCAGCGGCTTTAAAGCGGATTCAAATTCGCTTTTCCTGACGCTTGGGCGACGCTTCACGCTCAAGCCCTGAACACGCGTCTGCTGAATTTCCGATACCGAACAAATACGGCCAGGCGATACTCATTGTTTCGGCTTCGGGTCAAAACCCTGCGATCCGAAGCCGGCGTAATTCAAGATCGAATTTTATTCGTGCAAGATGAACCGTGATGCATCGTCTCGATTCGAAAGACAGCCGCAGCCAGACGTTTGACGCGGCCCGGACTGTCCTGCCCACGGTCAACGCGGCGGGGCTGTTCTGGTTTGTGCTTCTGCTGCTGGGCTCGGTCCCCGTTTTCTGGATCGGCATCGTCTCATTGGGTGCGGCCTGGAGCACGCCGGAATACAGCCACGGGCCGCTGATCCCCATCATTTCGCTGTATCTGTTCCTGCGCGAGCTGCGCAATATGCCCCCGCCCCATCCGGTCGTCCCTGACCGCTGGCCGGGTGTGACGGTGATTGCGGTGGCGCTGGTGATCGCCCTTCTGGGCAATCTGACCCGTATCCCGGATATCGTAACCTATGCCATGATCATCTGGACCGGCGGCGTCATGTTGACCGTGTTTGGCTGGAGACGCGGGATCCATCACCAATTGCCGGTGATCCATCTGGTCTTCATGCTGCCGCTGCCTCAGTTCATCTACTGGAAGCTGACGATCTTCCTGCAATGGGTCTCGTCCGAGCTTGGGGTCTGGTTCGTGCAACTGGCTGGGGTTTCGGTCTTTATCGAAGGCAACATCATCGACCTGGGCGTCTATAAGCTGCAGGTGGCCGAAGCCTGTGCCGGGCTGCGCTACCTGTTCCCGATCCTCAGCTTTTCGTATCTCTTTGCCCTGCTCTATCGCGGTCCGATCTGGCACAAGGTGGTTCTGATGCTGTCGGCCGCCCCGTTGACGGTTCTGATGAATTCGGTCCGCATCGGCGTGATCGGCGTTCTGGTCGATCATCACGGCATCGAACAGGCCGAAGGGTTCATGCATTTCTTCGAGGGCTGGGTCGTCTTCCTGATCTGCGTGGGTCTGCTGTTCCTCATGGCAATCGGGCTGCAGCGCCTGACCCCCGACCCGAAACCCTTTGCCGAGACCATCGATCTGGATACCGAAGGGTTCGGCCCCGTCGCGCTGCGCCTCTTAGGCATCAAAGCCTCGGTGGCGCTGGCGGCGGCGGCCATTCTGACGCTTGCTGTCTCAGCGGCCTGGGCCCTGCGGCCCGCTTCGGACGTGCAGCCCATCGAGCGCGATCCGTTTGTCCTCTACCCGCGCCAGCTTGGGGACTGGTCGGGTGCAACCACCAGCCTGGACTCCAAGGTCGAACGCACCCTGGGCGCCAGCGATTACCTGAATGCCAGCTATATCGACACCGGGTCGGGCGATTACGTGAACATGTTCGTGGCCTTCTACGACAAGCAGACCGATGGCGACGGCATCCATTCGCCCGAGGTCTGCCTGCCGGTTGGTGGCTGGGAAATCTTCAGCCTGGAACCCTATCGGATCAACCCGGGCAACACCCCTTACGGCAGCTTCATCGTCAATCGCGCCGTGATCCAGAAAGAACTGTCAAAACAGCTGGTCTATTACTGGTTCGAGCAGCGCGGCAAACGCATGGTCAATGATTTCCGCGCCAAGCTGAGTGTTATCCAGGACGGGTTCACCATGGGGCGCACCGATGGTGCTTTGGTTCGCTTTGTCACCCCGATTCGGCCCGGCGAGACCGAGGCGGATGCGGATGCACGACTGCAACGGTTCATGGAACCTAGCCTGAACCGCCTACCGCAGTTTGTGCCGTTTTGATTCAAGGCGTGAGATTAAAAACTAGGCTTTAGGTTTACCTTGGCTGTGATCGACAAGTACCCGCACATCCAAAGGCAGACGAACGAAAGGCGACGCCGAGGTCCCACACCAATCAATCCATGACCAAATTATTTTGTAACACAACCACCTTATCCTGTCATAATTACCAAGCTTCACTGGAAGGGGCCCCATTTGTTGAAGGGCTGAAGCCAGATAAGGGCACCAAAGTGAAGAGAGCCGCCAACAAGCGATTATTTAGAAGCTCACCCCCTCCAGATCCGCTTATACGCTGCAATCAGCGCGGGCACCTGATGGGGCCAGGCCATCTCGGCCTCGACCCTTGCACGCCCATAGCGGCCCATGGCAGCGCGGCGCTCGTCATCCGCCAGCAGTTCGGTGATCTTGTCGGCCATATCCACTGGATCATTGGCCTTGGCATAAAGCGAGGCCTCCTGCGCCGAGAACCGCCCTTCGGTCACGTCGAACTGAACGATAGGTTTTTCGAACGCCATGTATTCCAGGATCTTGTTCATGGTGGATTTGTCATTCATCTCGTTTACCCGGTCCGGGTTCACGCAGACATCGGCGGTCGACAGGATTTCGAACAGATCCTGATCCGGCGCGCGGCCGGTGAAAGTAACATAGTCCGACAGGCCCATATCGAAGGATTGCTGCTTCAGCTTGTCCAGGCTGGGGCCGCCGCCCACAAGGCAGAACTGAATGTCGTCGCGCCCCTGAACCTGCACCAGATGCGCCACGGATTCCAGCAGCAGGTCGATGCCTTCCTGATCGCCCATGACGCCGACATAGCCGACCATATATTTGCGCCCATTGCGCCAGTCCAGGTTCGGTGGCAGATGCTGCAACCGGCTGAGATCGGGGCCTGAGCGGACGATAAACACATCCTCGGGCGCCATGCCGCCGCGTTCGATGGCGATCTTGCGATAGCTTTCATTGGTGGCAATAGACACCCGGGCCGAGGCGAAGGTCAGCCGTTCGAACGTCTTCATCAGCTTCCAGAAAAAGCCGTGCTTATCGAACTTGGCCTCATAAAGCTCGGGGTTGATGTCGTGGTGGTCGAACAGATAGCGCACGCCAAACAGCTTGAAGGGCAGCGCCACCAGAAAGATCAGGTCAGGCGGGTTGCAGCCATGGATGACGTGAAAACCGCGGGTAAACTTGATCTTCAGTGCCAGCCAGCTTTCCCAGAACAGCGCCGCGCCATATTCCAACAGATACCCCAGCGCGCCGCTGGCATCCAAAGGCAGCGGGTGGCGATAGACCTTGATCCCCTCGTCTTCCCAGACGCGTTCCTCGTGCCCCTTGCCGGTGGGACAGATGACCGAGACCAACGCGCCTGCGGCAGCCAGCGTGCGCGCCTCCATCCAGACGCGGCGGTCGAAGGGCACGGGCAGGTTTTCCACCACAATCAGAACCTTCAACCCCTTCAGAGGCTGGCTCTGGCGCAGCTCGTCGAACGAGATCGGCTGAACGGCGGATACGGGGCTAGTCATATTCATAGGTTCTTAGCACCTCTGTATCGCCCAGATTCAACTCATTCACGATCCGGTTCGACCCGATCACAAGATCCCAGGGCCCGGCCTCGGCCACGGAACGATCCACCAGCAGACTGTCCATATCGGGCAGATGGGTAAAGGCATAGCCCAGGTTCTGCCCCCGCAGATCGGCTGGCTCAATCGCCGGATCATAGACCGACAGCTGATAGCCTGCGTCCAGCAGCCGCCGGGCGATATCGACATTGGGGCTTTCGCGCAAATCATCAGTCCCCGCCTTAAAGGCCAGCCCCGCCATCAGCACCCGGCCCCCTTCGGGCAGCCGGTTCATGACGTCCTGCGCCTGATAGGTCTTGTGCGCCTGATTGGTCTGCAACAGGCTGTTGATCAGATGCGTATGCGCGCCGACCTCACCGGCGATATGCTGCAGCGCGCGCACATCCTTGGGCAGGCAGGACCCCCCGAACGCCCCGCCCGGACGGGTGTAATAGGGCGAGATATTCAGCTTGGTGTCCGAGACGAAAATCTCATGCATGGTTTTCGCCGACACCCCCATCCGGTGGCAGATCCGGCCGATCTCATTGGCAAAGGCCACTTTGGTGGCGTGCCAGGTGTTGTCGACGAATTTGGTGATCTCGGCCGCTTCAAAGGCGGTGTAGAACACCGGGGCATCCAGACCTTCGTGCAGGGCATCCATCACCGCCGAGTGGTTTCCGTCCGCTGTTCCGACAACGATCTTGGGCGGGTTGAAATAGTCATCGACCGCCGACACTTCGCGCAGGAATTCCGGGTTATAGATGATCTCAACCGCCTGCGCCGCCCGGTCCCCCAACGCGTTCCGGAAGATCGGTTCAATCAGCTGACGCACCGTGCCGGGCCGGAAGGTCGACCGATAGGCCACGGTCAGCGGCCGCGCCCGGTCGGACGAGACGGTCTCGGCAATCTGCCGCGTCACCTCGGCCACAAAATCCATGTTATGCGAGCCGTCGGTGGAACTGGGCGTACCGACGCAGACGATGGCCAGATCCACATCGGACAGGTCCGGAATGTCGACCACCGCGCGGATCAGGTTTTGGCCCAATGCCTCGGTCAGCAGTTCGGCCACTTTCGGTTCCTTGATCGGGGGTAGGCCTGCATTGATTTCGGCGACCTTGTCGGCATTCACATCAACACCGATCACCGTGTGCCCCTGATGGGTCAGACAGCACGACGCCGTGAACCCCACATAGCCAAGTCCGAAAATCGCGATCTTCATTCCGTCACACCGTTTTGAAACTTAATACCGCAGCCCAACCGGACCACGACAACAATTAGTCAGCAGACTTGCATGAACCGAGGCCAATCTGAGACACTGAAGCGGAAATTTACCTTGCTATGTGGTGCCAGTTGCTGACACGGAATAGAGATACTCGCCAAAACATCACACAACCTTCTAACACTGAATAATAAAAAACATGCGATCTCGATACAATGAAACCTTCTTTGACCTGATTATCAGCCAGCCGGTCAGCTTGCCAGAATTAAGATTCCACACTCCGAAGCGTTGCTTTGGAGATCGCGCGAAAAGAAACATTGCCCCGATACGGCAATTGTTGTCTCAAATTTGGAAATATTAATCACGTGCAGAATTCCCCAGACCACAATCCGGCCCCCAGCATGCTTACGCGCCGATCCGCGCTTGCGGTGGGCGCGGCGACGCTGCTGGCATCCGGTGTGTTCCGGCAGGGGCTGGGCCTTCTCACGATTGCAATTACCGCGCGCCTTCTGACGCCCGAAGATTTCGGCATCATCGCCTATTTCCTGATCGCAACCGCCTTGCTGGAGATGTTTCAGCGGCAGATCGGCATGGTTCTGATCCGGCTGGACAATGTGACGCCCGAGCATCTGCACACGGTGTTTTCGTTTCAGATCATCTTTGGCCTGATAGCTGCTGTTCTTTTCTGGGCGGCACAACCTCTGGTCGCGCTTATGAGGATACCGGCGCTCACCGAATTGATGCCGGTGATGTCAGCCATGTCGCTGGTGGTGGCCATCAAGAGCCCACGCTTTTTACTGTTCGAACGCGGTCTGCGATTTGGCTTTGCCGCCGGCGAGGAAACCTTCAGCCGCATCGTTTACGCGGTCATCGCCATTGGTCTGTCCTGGTACTGGCGGGATTACTGGGCCATCGTCGTGGCAACATTCGCCGGGCAGGCCATGCGCGGGGTGTGGACATTCTCGATTGCACCAATGCTGCCGAAACTGTCCCTGTCCAGGTGGCGTGACAGCCTGTCGTTTTCATCCTGGTCGATCGGGGCGCAGCTCGCACAGTTTCTGTATTCAAGCGCCCCACAGCTTATCATCGGCAGCACATTGGGCCTGGCGGATGCCGGTCTGTTCCGGATCGGAACCCGATTGGTCAACGTCGTCACCCATCAGCTTTTTACACCGCTGCTACGGGTCGTGTATCCCGGGCTTGCCGATCTATCCCGAAAAACTGATCAGGGCCGGGAAGGGTTCCGCAAGATCAATGCCGGGTTTTTGGCAATCCTGTTGCCCTGCAGCGTTGGTTTCGCGCTCGTCTCTGTCGATGTGATCTGGATGTTCATGGGGTACACATGGGTTGCCGCAGCGCCGGTTATCTGGGTGCTGGCACCACTTTATGCGCTGAGCGCGCTGCAGGCGAATGTCCGCTCTGCCGCTTATATTCAAGGTTCAACCCCCTTACTCTTTTACAGAAACACGATCCTTCTGATCATCGTCTGTGTGGTGATGTCGATTGGGGTCCAATATGGATTCACCGGCGCCCTGGCGGCGGCCGGTGTGGCCGAGTTGACCGCACTGGTTGCAACATTGATCCTGGCCCGGCGGTTTGGAAACGGTGGGTTTTTTGAACCCCTGATCGTCGGGTGGCGCAGCTTTGTATCCTGCGCGGTGATGACGGTGGTGGTGATCGCCACCAACTATCTTCTGAGGGACATGCTTCAGATGGCGTACACCCCTGGTATTGTGCTGCTAAAGACCGCCGCCGGCGTGATTTCTTATACCACAACCCACATCGCGCTGTGGGCCATGACCGGGCGGCCAGACGGGTTCGAGACCATGGTGTTTTCCCTGCTGGGCAAACTGCGCAATCATCTCCGGGACAGGAAAGCCTGAGGGCTGTCACAGAACCTGCCGCAGATGGGTGACAATATGCTCCAGATGTGCCGGTCCGAGGTACTGGTGCAGCGGCAGGGACAGTACAGTGTTCTTGAGGTCAATTGCTTCATCCTGACCGGTCCAGTCCAGATTGCGGTTGAACCCGGCCCACCACGGCGTGGCACCGATGCCGCGGGCTTGCAAATCGCGGGCGACCCGATCCCGGTCGGCCACTAGCAGTGGCATGTTCAGCGGGCAGGTTCCTGGGTCCAGCTCTGGTTTAAACACTTCAACGCCCGGCACCCCGTCCAGAAGCGCGCGATAGCGATGCCAGTTGGCCCGCCGGATGGAAATGACATCCGACACCGGAAAAGAGCACAGCGACCGGAACGCAAAACCGCTGATGCGGCGATGCTGCAGAGCCGGGTCGAAATAGTAATGCCCCGGAATGTCGTCTATCTCATCGGTCGCCCCACCCGCCGGTTCCACCCCTTCCGATCCTTTGGACAGGGTGCGTTTCAGGCTTTGGACCCGGGCAAACCCCAGCACATTTACCAAAGCGGATCGCGCCAGAATTCTCGCAACCGTCTTTCCCGGCGCCGGGCGCGAAAACGGCGAAGCCACGTTCAGATCAGGGGCATTCACGACCAAGGCCCCACCCTCCGGCACCGGAACGAATTTGTGAAAACAAAACACCGAAATATCCCCGGTGTACCCTTCCGCCGGTGTCTCTCCGCTCAGCAGGCTCAGCGCGCAATCTTCGATCATCCGCAATCCGTGCCTGTCGCAGAGCGCACGCAGCGCAGCCAGCTCGGGCTGGAGGATCCCAACATAATGCGTAACATAGAGTGCGCGTGTCCGCTTCGTGATCAACGGCTCGATCCGCGCCGGATCGGCGAACAGGTCCTTACCGACCGGGTACAACCGCACCTTCAATCCAGCATGCACAAGCGGGTCGAGTTCTGAGCCGCAGTTATACGCCGGCGCCAGAACGTCGTCCCCGGCCTGCAGCCCCAGCACATCACAGGCGGTACGGATCGCGATGCGTGTCTGAAACGCATAATGTATCTGTCGATCTGCGAATAAGGCGGGGATGCCCCCCTGCGCGTCCCGCCTCCAGAAACTGCCTGCTGCCATGGGCATGTTCGCAACGGCATCAGCGACCCGGGTCCGCATCAGCGTGTCAATGGTTGCCAGTTTTCGCGGGACGTAAAGCGGGATTCATTGTGAAAACCGATAAGCCGGAACCCGAGTTTTTCGATATTCCGCCGCGACGTATAATTGTATTCGTGACAGGCGACGAAAAAACGCTTTGTACCTGCCTGTAATCGTTCCGCCATCATGATCCGGTGTACCCTGACCTGCAGGCTGTTTCCCCGAAACTCGGGCAGCACAACCATCTGGAACAATATTTCGGCATCTGACGGCACGGGGCAGAAGAAATGTTTGCCCGCATCGGATCCCAGCATCCACGCAAGACAGCAGTCTTTTCCATCAAGAGTGGCCAGCCACAGTCGGCGATCCTTGTCGAACCAGCTTCGATCGCCCCATTCTAGGTTTTCTTCTCCGGATTCCAGGCGCTGCCGCAAACTCGCGGGCAAGTCCTCCCAACCTGAAACCCTGCGGCATTCCAGGGGCGGATCATCCGGGGGCGGATTTTTCAAAAAGTCATCCCCGTCGAGTTGAAACACCAGATTTCTTCGACGCAGACCTATATCTGCGACAGTCGCCCAGGCTTGCCGCAGGAACGCCCCCAAGCCGCGATGGGCAGCATTGCGCAGCAGGATCACTTTTTTTCTCTGCCCTAATCCAAACACGCGTCACACCTCCTGAACTGCTGTGAAAACTATCCCGTTCTGGTCAGGGCCTGCGCGGCCCTGACGCCGCGCCGTGCCACCCGCTTTAGCTGTGATGGCACCACATTTGCCTGATGGAACAGGCGGTGATTAACCAATGTATGTTCCGCCACACGCCGGACATGGCGCGGTCTGAAATAAGTTTTATACTCCAAAACAGCGAAATCGGGATGGCTCCGGTCGATATCGGGCAGATATCCTTCGACATCCAGGTTGGTGCATCCCTGCTCGATCGCCCATTTCATGCCTCTGAGCCACAGCAGCGGCGCAATGCGCTGATTGCCGATCAGGCTGGCCGCCGCAGGGTCAGCCACGAAACGCCGGGCAAAGGCGGTAATCCGGCTGCGATACAACAGAAAGCCACCCAGGAACGTGTCCTTGTAGTAGGCCGTGAACAGAACCCCGGCCTCGGGGTTGTTATAGACATTTCGAAACCCGGCTTCGTATTCGGGGCGGGTAACCGGGGTCAGGTTGTTGGGCCGCAGCACAAGCGCGTTCAGGGTATCAAAGAAAATCCCGATCTCATCAGGTGATGTTTCCTGACGGATTTCGACATCCGAGGCCTCGATATTACGCAGGTTACGGCGGGCGCTTCTTGAAAACGAACTGCGCAGCTCTTCGACCGAGCGGTCGAGATCGATCAATCCGGTGTCACGGTGCGGTCCCGGGTCGGTTATCGCCAATCCGGCTCGGGTAAATTGCTGGTGCACCCGATCAGCGTCCCCATCAAGCCAATAGGGCGTCACCTTGATGGCATCGACCTTGGCAAACCGGGGATGGTCCGACACGGCAACCACGAATTCGGCCAGCGTTTCGGCATCATTGCAAATTGGTCCGCTCAGCGCCAGCGCAACAGAATACCTGCTGGCAACAAGTTTGCTGCGGTACAAAGAGAACAAGCCAACGGCGCAAATCTGACCCTGTTGGCGTGCGATCGCAAAAATCACAGTTCCGCCAAGTGCGCGTTCGACATCGGCAAACCGCGGGTCCTGTCTGGGGTGCTGATGCTGGCAGCCGGCCAGAAATTCACGCCATTCATGTATTTGTTCACCCGTCAGGTCATCGTAACATTCGACATCCATTAACCACTCACTTTCCTGGCACGACTACGGAACCGTCAGCCAAAAATACCAAAACGTCTAAATTCGTCATCCTTTTCAAAAATATAGAAGGTATATGCCACGAAATGTAAAAATAATTCACCGCCTCAGTGGTTTCGCGCACAGAAATGCGGATCATTGGCCTATGCTCCGGTGAATTAAGCGCCTGTTGCGAAGTATGTTTCCCGAGGGTTGAGAGTGTCATGAGCGTTTCATCTGAATCAGCAAGCACGCAATGTGCTGTGTCGATTGTTATCGTAAACTGGAATACGCGGGATATTTTGCGCGATTGTCTTCAATCCATCGAAAATCAGACTGCCCTGAAACATGAGGTCATCGTGGTGGATAATGCCTCGTCCGACGGCTCGGCCACAATGGTCCGGCAGAGCTTTCCGGACGTGACGCTGATCGCCAATACCGACAACCGGGGCTTTGCGGCGGCCAATAATCAGGGGCTGGAGATTGCCAAAGGCGACAAGCTTTTGCTGCTCAACCCCGATACGATCATCGTGGATCACGCGATTGACGTCATGAGCGGATGGCTCGACACGCATGGGGATGTCGGATGTGTAGGATGCCAGGTGTTCGAGGACCCCGAGACCATCCAACTGACCTGCTTTGCCGATCCCGGACCGCTAAGCCTGGCGGTGATCGAGTTTGGGCTGAAACGGCTGTTCCCCTGGCCCGAATATGGCGGCTGGGACCGGACGACACTGCGCGACGTGGACGTGGTTTCGGGCATGTTCATGATGGTGCCGCGGCCGGTGTTCGAAAAGGTCGGCCTGCTGGATGATGCGTTTTTCATCTATTCGGAAGAGGCCGACTGGTGCCGGCGCATCCGCAATGCCGGCTGGCGCTGCGTCTTCGCGCCCGAAGCCCGGATTCTGCATCTTGAGGGCGGCTCGAAAAGCACCGCTCAGATCAAATCGCGCATGTATGTGCAAAAGCAAAAAAGCAAGACGATTTACGCCCGCAAACACTATGGCCGGGGCGGAGAGCTGCTGACCCGCGCCATCTTTGTCACCAGCGCGCTGCTGCGTGGGGCCGCCTTTGGCCTGCTGGGGCTGGTGCGCGCGACACCAGACCGGTCGGCCCGGTTGCGGCTGTCGGGGGCGGCGATCCGGTACCATCTGTTTGGTCAGGAACCGGCCACGTGATGGATGCGGTGTCTGCCAGATCAGAGCCCGGGCTCGAATGCCTTGAGGCACCCGCCCAGTCCCTTGCCACAAGGGACGAATGGGATAATCTGGTTATGGCCACCGGCGCCGATATCTATTTCCTGACCGATTGGCAGGCCGCCTGGTGGGATCACTATGGCAAGAGTTTTGCCGCCAGCCGCCGCCCGATCTGTCTCATGCTGCGGGACGGGGCCGAGTTGATCGGCGCCCTGCCCTTTTGCATCGAAACGATCTGGGCCGGACCGGTGCCCGTGCGCATCGCCCGTCTGGCCGGGGTCGATCCCAATTTCGCCGTCATGGGATTGCCCATTGCCGCCGGTCACGAAACAACCGTTTTGCGTGCCGTTTTCGATCACTTGACGCGGCAGTTGAACTGTGCCGCCATCAGCCTGTCGCCCATGTCGGAGCGGGCGGCTCAACTGGAAAACCTCCGCACCACTGAGGGACTGCCGGTACTGCGCGACAACAGCCCGCGCGGGCATACGCTGATGGACCTGCCCAACAGTTTTGACACCTTCATGAAGGCGCTGTCGAAAAGCCGCCGGCGCGAGGTGCGGCGGGACATCAAGCGCCTGACCGAGGCCGCGCCGCTGAGGAACACCAGCTCGACCCCGGATACGGTCGATCCGATGATGGACCGGTTCATCTCCCTGCATACAAAGCAATGGCAGGCCGCCGGAAAGGGCGGGCATTTTTCCGACTGGTCCGTGGCCGCCGCCTTCTACCGGGACCTGCTGCATCGGCTGGGCCCCAAGGGGCAGGCCATGATTGATGAGCAATGGCAGGGCGACAAGCTGCTGTCGAGCCAGCTGCGCTATACGCTGGGCGACAAGGCCTATTGGTGGCTGAATGCCCGCGAAACAGACCCTGAATTCGCAAAATCCGGGCTGGGGCGCGTCGGGTTGGTCGAACGGGTGGACGGGCTGATCGGGGAAGACATCAAGCTGGTCGAGGCCGGGGCCGGAGAATATGAATACAAGCTGAGTTACGGCGGTGAGCTGGTGCCAATCCATCACATCGTTCTGGCCCCGAACCGGCCCATGGCGCGGCTGCGGGCGCGGCTTCTGCTATGGTGGGCGGATATGCTGCACCTGTTTTATTACCGTGCCTGGTTCCTGAAATTCCGGCCCCGGCTGGGGCTGAAACCCGGCAGGCTCTGGACCAGCTGGATACGGGCGCGACTATGACCGGCCCTTTGACCTTGCAGACGGTCGCCGCCGAAGACTGGCCCCGGATCAGTGCCGGTTTTCACGACCTTACCTATGAACAGACCCTGACCTATGCGCAGGCGGCGGCGCACAGGATCGGCGCCGAAGCGCAGTTCATCTCCCTGTCGGACCCGACGGGCCAGCCCGTCGCTGCGGCCTGTCTGCGCCTCAAACCGGTGCCGGGGCTGGGGCGCGGTATTGTCTGGATCGCCGCCGGGCCATTGGTGCAGCCCGACGCCGGGCCAGAAGACCTGAAGGCCATCTTTGCCGCCCTGCGCGCCTATGCCGAACAAAGCGGGCATATCCTGCGGCTGCGGCTGCCCGCGTCCACGCTGCGCGACATTCCATCCGTGGACCGGGTGGCGGCTGAGGCCGGTTTTGTGCCGGCGGACCGTTCGCCCCCTTACCAGACGGTGATCATCGATTGCGAGCAGGATGAGGACACCCTGATGCGCGCCCTGCACGGCAAATGGCGCAACCCGCTGCGCAATGCGCTGAAATCGGGGATGGCGCTTGAAACCCGGCCAATTGCAGATTGTACAGACCGGTTTCACGGCCTCTATCAACAGGTGCAGGCCGCCAAAGGTTTCAGCCCGGACATCCCACCCGAGTTTTACTATCCCCTGAGCGGCCCGGATTTCAGCCATGAGGTTCTGTTTACGCGGCAGGACGGGGCCGATTTGGGGGCCATGACAATCGGGCGGGCGGGCACCACTGGCGTCTATCTGTTCGGCGCCACATTGGACGCCGGACGGCGGCTCAATGCCGGGCACTACCTGATGTGGCAGGCCATCCTGCATTGCAAGGCCCAGGGGCTGCGCTGGTTCGATCTGGGCGGCATCGACGCCGACACCAACCCCAGCGTGACGCGGTTCAAGCTGCGCACGGGCGGCACCGAGGTCACCGCCCCCGGGCCTTATGAATTCCAGCCCGCTGGCCTGACCACATCCCTGATCCGCACCGCCGAAACGGTTCACTCACGCCTGAAGGCCCGCCGATGATCGGTCTGAATTTCCACGGCATCGGTGAGCCACGGCGCACGCTGGAGAGGGATGAGGCCCCTTATTGGGTCTCAGCCCAGCAATTCGAACGGGTACTGGCGCAGGTGGCGCAGGCGCCCGAGGGGTTCCAGATCACGTTCGACGACGGCAATCTGTCGGACCATGACATTGCCCTGCCCGCCCTGATGGACCACGGGCTGCGGGCGCGGTTCTTCGTGCTGACCGGACGGATCGGAGCGCCCGGCGCGCTGGACACGGCGCATATTCGGGCGCTGTCGGAGGCGGGCATGACAATCGGCAGCCACGGCATTGATCACACCGCCTGGCCCACGCTGAGCGATGCGGAGCTGAAGCAGGAATTGCAGAGCTCGCGCGCCCGGCTTGAGGATATCTGCGGGTGTGCGATCACCGAAGCGGGCATCCCCTTTGGCCGCTATGACGCGCGGGTGCTGCGGGCATTGCGGGCGGCCGGATACACAACCGCTTGGTCCAGCGATGGTGGCGGTTTCCGGCACGGCACGTTCCTACGGCCCCGCACCTCCCTGCGCGGGGACATGAGCGACGGGGACGTACAAGCCATCCTGTCGAACCGCATGTCGCCCCTGCGCCGCCTGCGCCGCGCGGTGCGGATGGTTCAGAAACGCTGGATGGTCACGGGGTGATGCGCGGCTATGGCGCGGCTTCCGCAGGGGATTTGGGAAACCTCGTATATCTGATCACGCGCTTTGCCGATTTGGGCTCATCGGTTTCGCCCCCGCTTTCCTGCGTGCAGTCGGGATCAGAGAACCACACCCCGGCCCCCAACAGGAACATGAACGCGCAATAGGTCGCGTCCCACATGTGAACCGTAAAGGCCGAAATAATCATACTGGAAAATGCGATCACATATCCCCGCCGCGCCCGCGCATGCTCCCCCGACAGAGGAGCGAAAATAGCTTTCCAGCACACCAGAACACTGGAAAATGTCAGCAAGAGCCAGGCTGGAATACCATAGCGCAACGCCATAAGCAGCCAGAAGTTATCTACACTCGCTTTCATCCAGCGGGGACGGCTCCAATAACCGCGCCCCACGCCCGTTATCGGATTTCTGTAAATGTCATCTATCGCATTGTTAAAAATATGAATTCTGTTCCAGGCAGAGGCGGCGGAAAAGGACAGCTCGGACGCGATGATCTGAAAGGCATTTCGGTTTGAGGCCAGTTCAAGCACGACGTAAAAAACACTGAAGAGGATGGCAAAAAGCTTCCAGCGGTTCTTGATGCTCTTGATGCGCTTGGTCACCTCATCCCAGCCAATAAGACCCGCCTGCATCATCACGCCCAAAAAGGCGCCAGCAGACAGGGAACTGAAGACCGCGGCCCCTGCAATGAACGGCTTACGGGCCTGTCTGAAAGGTGCCCCATCGGGGCTGAGGGTGTACCAGGACAAGGCAAAAACCGGAGCGCAGAATACCCCGAACAGGATCGGGTGGGGCATTGTTGCCTGGGCCCGCTCCAGCCCAAGCCTGGGTGTTTGCGCGACATCGTCATAAACGGAAAGAAAGCCACCGAAGATATCCAGCAGGATCGGACTCCCGGTCAGGTTCTCATAGAACGCGAACGGCAGCAGCGCCGCCACAATCACAAAATACCACCACACGAAGGCCCGGAACGAGGCAAGATCCCTGATCAGAACCCGTGCCGCAAGATAGGGAATGACAGTCTCGATCATCAGAATGCCCGCAAATTCAAATTGCGAGCCAATTCCATGGTTGATGAACAAAGCCCCCACCATCCACAGGCTTGTGAAAATCACCAGAATGTCCGGGGCTCGGATCCGCCCTGCCGAACCATTCAACCAACGGATCAGAAAGGTGAACATAAAAATGAGCAGATAGACACGATACATGCTCAGCCGGAGACTGCCCAGAAAGAAGTAGAAGGGCATGATGAGCGACACGAGGAACAGCGCGATCAGAAGCCTGTTGGGTGAGGCTTCTGCCACCGCCACGCCCATCCGGGCTCCGGATCGTGCGGCAAGTGTCATCGCGTCAGACTTTCTCTTTTAAGAACCGGCATCATCATGCGGCAAAGCTGCTCTCGGCTAGTTTGATATCATACAGATCTCCAAGCAGATCGTAATCCGCCTGAGTGATCTGCAACAATGCATCAACCTGCTGGGGGGTGAGCGTGGTATCGCGGCGGCTCGCTCCGGATTTGTTCACGTGCTGCCCCGGAAACGGCCTGCCCAGTTGCGCGCTCAGAAACGCGTTCATCTCATCCACCGCCTCCAGCCGGAAGACATGGTCGAAAAACCCGATATCCTGGCCCAGATGCCAGGAATAGGGTGTGGTGTGCACACGGACCGGACGGCTGACGGCCCGGTAGTCATGAAAATGATCAATGAATTCACCAAAACTCGGGTCCAGCGGCAGGCCTTCGTTATCGATATCCATCTCTTCATTACGCCAGCGGAATTGGTTGCGATGGACTTTGTCCCGCCAGGCCGATTTGATTCGGGCAACCGGATCCCTGACCAGAGTGAAGGTGGCATAGCCGTCCGGCACGACAGCCTTGGCAAAAATCTGTGTGCGGTATCCGTCCTGTTCGTGAATATTGCGGGGCTGAACTAGCTTAGCGCGCGCCATCCGCCAGTGCACATTGTTAATGACACGCCTGATCCCGCGCCCCTTGAAAGGTTCGCCGTGATCCAGTTCCCAGAATGTTTCCTTCAGACTGCTGCTGCCGACTTTAGTAATATCGAAATAAACGGCTTTCAGAACCTGCGAGACAACCGCCATAATATCTACCCTACGGGGCCCAGAACCCAATTCCGCTGAATCATACGTCCCTGACCGTTGTTTACAATAAATCCACGAATGTGACGGTATCTGGGGATCACTTGCCCAACAATGACTTGTTTTGCCCCCTATTGTTGCCATCCTCTCGCGCTGAGAGGGAACCAACACCAGAAATCGAATGACAGACCACGCACCGGTGGCACAAAGTTCAGGTGATGAGTAGAAGATTGCTTAAAGTGTATTGGAGTATGTATGCGCGCTGGTAAGCCCTGGACATGGCTGTTCGTCCTGATTGTGGCCGCCCGATTGCTGCCGACATTCGCGGGGCGTGCCTACCAGAAGCTGAAGGGGAAACCCAATCATTTTGCGCAATCAGCGCCACGCATTATTCCAAAGAAAATCTGGATTTACTGGGATCGCGGCGAAGAAAACGCCCCCGAACTCGTGAAGGTGTGTATCGCGTCATGGCGCGCTCATAACCCGGGTTGGGACATTCAGGTTCTGGATTCCAAAAGCGTGGCACAAATCGTCGAACTGTCCCACAACCCTGCGGATCTGCCGGTGCAATCCTATGCCGATCTGCTGCGCCTGAGGCTCCTCAGGCAGCAAGGCGGTGTCTGGGCCGATGCAACGACCTATTGCCTTGCGCCCCTGGACAATTGGTTGCCGATGGCCGCACAGCGGGGTTTTTTTGCCTTTACCTGGACAAAATACGATTCCTGGTTCATCTGGCCGGGCATGCGCCGGTCAATGACGAACTGGTTTCTTGCCTCAGAACCCGAAGGGGAACTCATCTCACTCTGGGAAGAAGCCAGCTTTGGCTATTGGGAAGGTCGGTCAAAGCCACATATTTACTACTGGCCGCATATCATGATCGACTATCTGTACCTGACCAGCCGCACGTTCCGGCGTATCTATAACGAAATTCCAAAAATCGGCTGCTATGGCCCGCATCTTGTGCATGATTGCATAGCCAGCGGCCTTAACCCCGACGAGGTTGCCGCATTGCTCGAAACCGGCGCCGCACCGGTACAGAAACTGGGTTGGAATTGGCCCGAAGATCTCTTCGCCCAAGCGAAAAAAATCCTAAAGATCGAAGAGCCGCGCTAATCAGGAAACCTTATGGTCCGGGAGCTGGTTTCGTCGAAGCTTCCAACCCCGTCGAATGATAGGATTGTGTAGCCAATTCAGCCAACACTTCCCTGTGCAGCGCAATATCGGTCGCATAGTAGCTTTCAATAAACCCCCGCACACCGTCGTCATCAAATTCCGGCAAAACTGCTGGATCGCTGGGTCTCATAAAAAGACGCCTAGCCGTATCCCGCAGAGCTTGGTGCGCAGGCTGCGGCAAAATCCTTCGCACCATCGCGCTGCCCTGGCGCATGACATGTTTCAGTTGTGGGTGTCGAAACGTCGTGGTCTGATTGATATGACCGAACTCAAGCCGCTCAATGCCGAGATGCCCCCCAAGCGCAACCGCAAGAAGATCAAGTCGTTCGACCGGATAGAGATTACGCACGAGCAGCACGTCATCGACCCGCACGAAATCCGATTGTCGCGCGAAATGAATAAAGCCGGGCGCTATAACCTCAGGCTCAGAATTCAGATAAGCAATGACATTCTCGGTCTCTTCACGGATCTCTTCTGGCCCCAACTGGGCAAATTCCTTGCCGAGATACATCTTGGCCCGTTGCGACATTGCGGACCTAAATCTTTGAAACGGATCACGCAACAATGCGTAGCTTTCATAAATCTTCAATTTTTCAAAAGCTTCCGGATCGAGATCGCGTAGCAGCCGCAGAGGAAGATGCCGAAAATCAATCTCCCCCAGTTCTGGATGCCGTTCGACAGCTTTTAGAAACCGCTCATCTGCATCATGATAGGGTCGAACCGCATTTCGAACCGAAGTGCCCGCGCATTTCGGCACATGTATGAATACAAATCTGTGGCGGTCGGACAAAATCATGACAGGAAACTCTCAACCCAATATGTACCATATGCCGGAGCCGTGACAGGTTTGGCAATCCGTCCGGCGAAAAAGGAAAGGGCAGATCAAAAACTCCGATCTGCCCTTTCAGTATTCTGGTTACGGTCAAGGATTCTACCCGTTAGCCCCAAAAGTCGCCAAAGAACCCGCCGAAGGAATCGACAAATTGAACATCGTCATCGTTCGCAATGCCTCCGAGACCACTATCGGTACGGTCACCGCCGAAATCCGACCCCGTGTTTACACCACCAAGAAAGATCCCAGGGCCGAAAGTATTCGGTGTCGCATTTCCATTGCCCCAGAACGGCAGTTGCGGGGTACGAACAGCGTCATTCCCTGAAAAATCAAAGTCGAAGGACGACGGTTCAGAGAGCCCGGCCTGCGACAGCCAGCCAAAATTCAACGGGCTACTTTGCCCTCCGCCGCCACCACCTGTGTTCCCCCCGCCGATGGTTCCCCCAAAGAAGCCGCCAAGGCCCCCCGGGAATTGCGGTCCATCTGAATCCGGCGCGGTTGGCGCCGATGCACCACCGCTAGGCGCGGTTGGGGCCGGTGCACCACCGCTAGGCGCGGTTGGGGTCGATGTACCGCTGTCAGGCGCGGTTGTCGTGCCGCTGTCAGGCGCGGTCGTGGTCGTCGTGCCAGTACTGGGTGCGGTTGGAGTCGTGTTGGTGTTTGTGCCCGAGCCGCCCGTGTTCACCACTGTGGTGCTGGAGCCACCAACCCAGCTGTTGTAGTCATACGGATAATTGTCAACCAGGCTCGACCCGGCATCCAACAGTTCTATCGTACCGCCAGCAATGACGCCATATTGGTTATACCCGTCATTGGCAGCTGTCGCGATATACTGGAATATGTTGTCATAATAGCCTGGGGCCGACGGGTTCGTGTTCTGAATGAGCACGTTGTCCTGAACGGTCCAGTCTGGTTGCGTTTTGTGCCCCAATATCGCAGGGGCGACATTTTGCTCGATCGTTACATTCTTGGAGCCACCCGTCACACTGATTTTGGGAATGGCAACACCGCCCGTCTGTTGCGACGGCACTGCGATCAATGTGTTGTTCGTGATCGACAAGCCATTCGTCATGTGCACGGAAAGACCGTTTGCATGCGCATTGTAAATGATGTTGTTGTCGATAGTGACGTTGTAGTGCCAGTCCCCGGGGTTTGCGTACAGGGATTTGTCACCGCCGAACCAGATACCCTGCGTATAGTCGCCCGCGCCCATATCCAGAACGTTGTTGCGGATGATGATGTCGCTGCTTCCGGTCCCGCTTGATCGCTGGACCTGGATCATGTCGCGGTGGTCGTTAGAGCCCGCGGCCCCGCCGAAATCATGAATATAGTTGTTCTCGATCAGAACACCCTGCACTTCTCCGAGACTAATTCCATCCGACCGGATTGTGTGGATGTTGTTGCCCGAGAAATTGATGTCACTTGATTTCGCTGCCCCAAGAGCTTTCCACCAGGAATGGAATTCGGTGTTGATCACATCAACATTGTTCGAATTCCGGATCACTAGGCCCTTGCCAAAGCCGGTGCCATCCGCACTGGTACCGGTGCCGCTGGCGAAATCGCCATCGAAGACCGAGTTGTCGATGGTAATATTGCGGCTGTGTGAGATCTGGAATTTGTTGACGTGGTTCTTGTCACCCAGGCTGTATGTGTAATCGAACGTGATCTCATCGAATGTTATGTTCGATGTGTTGCTCAGGTAGACTTCAGAAAAGCTCGCCTGCGCGCTCGGATCGGCAGATTTGATCGTCACATTTGATGCGAATTGAGTGTCCTTGATGACGAGCTTCCCATAATCGCCCGCCGCGAGCAGTATCGTTTCCCCACCTGTCGCCTGTGACAAAGCCTGGTTCAGCTCTGCCGCAGAGGTTACCGTGATTGTCGTCGACATATTTCACCTTCTGTTTCATAGGCGCTGTGAGTGGCAGCGCACGAGTTCCCGCACACCCAGGACAGATGGAACAGCCACCCGAGGGCGGCAGAGTGGCCGAAATATGGCTATGTTTGGAAATTGTTGCCTGTATCGGGACAATACTGTCCCTCTGCCTTCATTTCCGAGTGAACTCGATACTCGATACTGGGAATTGTTCCACTTCCCTTGGCGGTTGCTATTTGTCTGGCTAATTGATTCCCCTTAAGCAACAATGAACACATAATTGCCATTATTCAGGCGTGTCCTTGCGTATATTGGCCCGGTATAGGCGAGGATTTGCCCGATGCCTTTACGTCACTCGGTACCGCCACCGCTCAAATTCTCCGATGGCCCGTTCACCTCATCACTGTGGACAAGGCGCATCCCCGTCCGTAGCCTTTAGGCGTGGTGCGATTAACAAAACGGGTCTCACATGCGATACAAACACAGCTTGATCGGGTTATTGGCTTGCGCCTGCATAGCGCTTCTTACCCTGTCGACACCGATTTCAGCTGCCCCGGCCTGTACCGGCACAAAAATCACCGTAAATGTACCCGATACAAAAGACGGGCAGGTCATCCGCACCCCTTCGGATTTTTCTACTGCGATCAGAAATGCAAAAGGGGGCGAAACTTTCATTCTTGAAGGCGGCAATTACGGCCCCCTGAAACTAAACCGAGGATTCAAGAAACCCGTCACAATCCGCTCGGCCACCGCCGGATCACCAGCCTGTTTTACCGCATTACGCCTGAACAAAGCAGGCAACATCACGCTGGACGGGCTGGTATTCGACTATTCATATGCGCGCGGCGATAAGAACCACGCAAATCGGTTTAGTATCCTTCAAAGCCGCGGCATCACCATCTCCAATTCGGTCTTCGACGGAGACCACAATGCCGGAGCCGGGTTTGGGCGCGGCTTGCGCATCCGAAACAGCGCAAAGATCGACATCAACGGCTCGATCTTCCGGAAATGGTGGAAAGCCCTGACAGGCGACAGCGTTGTCGACCTCACCATCCGTGGCAATGAAATTACCGATATCCGGTCAGACGGAATCGCACTTGGCGTGATCGACGGGTTGGTGATCGAGGCAAACCGTCTGCATAACTTCAGCGGAGGAAAGGGGCATAAAGATCACCGGGACATGATCCAGATCCTGCGCAGCTCGAACCGGCGCAGCACCGATATCATCATCCGCAACAACATATTCGACATGGGCGCGGGGGATTACGCCCAGACGATCTGGATGGGCGGCGACGGCAAGAACCTGGGCGATCCGATGCTGCGCCATCAGAATGTGCTGATCGAAAACAATGTCATTTACAACGCGCATGTCCATGGGATATCGGTCGCGGCGATCGACAATCTGTCGATCCGCAAGAACTCGGTCATTCGGGTCCACCGGCCGGAAAAAAACAGAAAGGTCACGGTTCCACGTATCAGGGTCTCGCCGGGCTCAACCTCTGTGGTGATCGAACAGAACGCCGTGGCCGGCATCACCGGCTACAAGAACCAAAAAGACTGGGTGATCCTCAACAACGCCATCATTCAGGACAAGTCCCCGTCGCAACCGGGCTATTACGACCGTGAGTTTATCTATTACGCAACCGGACCGGCCAATGGTTACCATGAATATGGCGTGCGCCCCGGCAGCAGCATCGATCAGCTGGGCGCGGGTTCGACCCTTGTCAAAACCTATCCGACCCGGTGATAGGTTAGCGGTTCAGGTCTTGTGTACAGACGCTTTCAACGCGTCATACACCTCTGTCGCATCGCGAAACTTGCCCGGATCGAAATCCCCGGTCTCGGCCACATCCTGTTTCGAGTGGAAGTAGCGCTCGAAAACCTGCCCGCCCGGGTCCAGATCAAGCGCCTGGTACAGTTGCATCATCGCAGGGCCGGGAGAGGCACGCAAATCATCCTGCAGAAGAAGGATGCATTTATCCTTGTGCTCCAGCACATGGCGAAACGCATGTGTCCAATACTCCAGCCAGTAATCCGGTGTATCCGCGTCCTGCCCTGCGGGATCAAACCCCGGAAACAGAAAGGGTTTGTGGATCTTGCCGAACTCGTAATGGCCGATATCCCCCATGTAGCGGGCGATGAAGGCGTCCTCGGACTGCTGCGCGCAGAAATTCCTGTGCTGCCGCAGCAGGGATTGGGCATGGCTTTCCGGACGCCGGACCGGCACCACGATCCGGCAATCGGGAAAGGCGGTCAGCAGGTATGGAATCCGGGCAATATTGGCGTTGTTCTTCGAGCAATAGCGCGATTTGGGCGGCTCGTCCGCCGCCGACTGAACCGTCCGCGCCCGCACAATCTTGGACATGTGGCGGCGCATGAACTGATCAGCATCCTGATCCACTTCCTCGGCCGCCCACAGCGGGATCGAAGCCCCCTGATACTTTTGCGGCCAGAACATTTTCCAGATGACTTCCTCGAACGCCTCGGGGCTGTCCAGATCGATCTCGAGCCCGTCGCCATGGGCGCGCTGGCGGCGGCTCACCCCCCGCTTTTTCCCTCCGGCCAGTTTGTTCCACAAAAGCGGCGCGGTCATAAAGGGCATGTCCCGGTATATATGGGTCGCGATATCCGGCGCGTCATGCAGCGCATTCAGAACCGCCGTGGTGCCCCCGCGTGCCAGGGATGTGACAAAAATCGGCTGCCGGGCCTCATCCGCTTTGGATTGCGACGGCAGTTTTTCCTCGGCCCATGACGCGGTCTTCAGAACCGCCGGGCTTGAAAACGCCAGGTTGTGCACGAATTGCTCGACCGGCGAATAGAGCGTGCCGTCCGCCTCTTGCGCTTTGGGGCCCGCGCGAAACCGCTGTACGACCTTCGCCACCACAACCGCCCCGACCGAGACGATGACAATGTAATCGAGCCGCAGCATGACATCGAAAACCGCGCTGCTGGAGGTCAGCCCCAGGAACTCGGCCAGATAGATCGGCAAGGCCGCTGCGGCCAGCGCCAGAATGACCCGCCAGGCAAGGTTGAAGCCACCAACGATCAGCTTCAGCCCGGCGCGGCGCACCGCCTGTTCCTTGGCATCATCCGAGAGCTGGCTGTCGACCAGCGACGCCACGCCCGACATGCTTGTGCTGACGACGTCGTTTGCCGCCTCAAAGATGTTTGTGCGCCAGAGGACAAATGCGAACCCGCCCACCGCAAACAGCGAAACGGCAACAATAAGGATCATTGCGTCGGATCAAGCTCGTTACTGTCTTTGACACCTGCCTTGCGGCCCTTGAGCATCCGTTTCAGCGGGAACCACACAAGCCCGACAACAAGGAACAGAACGCCAAGGATAACGGCGATCGTGACGGCGATCGCCCCCAGACCCGCGCCGGGACCGATATAGGCAAATGCCGGGTTTGGCAGGACCAGTAATAATGCGCCCACATATAACAATGACACAGTCCTGATGTGCCTGATACGATCCTCCGTAAGTACTTTCATGACGCGCATTCCTCCCATTCAGTTTGAAAAAACCCAGATGTAAATAATTTCGAGTTGGTTATTTCTCCGACAAAATCATCGTCGAACCGATTGACATATTCCCACACTACATCGCCCCTGTCATTCACCTCCAACACCCTTCCGGCGTCAAACTCCGTGATCAGCATCCCCCCGTCGCTCAGAAGCTCATGCTGGCCGCGAACGATTGACAGCATGTCTTGACCAGGCTTGCCTCCAAAGGCGATTTCGGTTTCACGGCTGACAGGATCAATCATCAGAATATTTGTGTTCCGCGGAGCATCCAGCCGCGTCTTTTCACGGGCATCATAGGACGTCAGATATGCGTTGTTATTGAATACAGATATTCTTCCATCAGGCGTGAATTCCGGGTCGTGCTGCCGGATCCAGGGGCCGGTCTGATGCCATTTCACGGTTTTCGTTTCGGAATCCACCACCATGATAAGGTTCAATCCGCGCATCGAGATGGCCCAATCCCCAGGATTGAACAGTGGGAATTTTTCGGCCAATGCGGTCGGTAACTCAGCTATTTTATTGGCATGAACGATTTCACCCCGGCCAACAGTAGATGATTTGAATTCCTGATTAGAGGCGGTCAACAGAGCAGACAGACCACTGTCAAAAATGATCTCCGGGATCGAAATCCGCTCTAGGGTTTCGCCTTGGTCATTGACCCGCAGTATAAAATCTTCCGAGATAAATTCTTTTGTGGCGGGGGTTGAGAAGGGCGGAAACCGTTCTTTCCCTTCGATCGCTTTCCATTTGTCGCGGCTGAGCAGCAGATATCCCCCGGCCTCGGCTTCGATCAATGAATGATGCGTCATTTCATTTATCGTCCATATTGTTTTGCCGCATTGGTCCAGCTTGACCGTCCCGCAATATTCATAGTTGAAAATGAGCTCTCCGCGCGCGGTCAGTACAACCCCGTGCACATCGGTCAACAGCGGCCTCATCCACGGGCAAGGCCGCGTTTGCTCATCCGGAAAGTGCTCCATATAATTCAGGGACCACTTTCTGATGACATCACCGTTCCGGTCCACCAATCGTGCCTGATTCTCGTGGTCGAAGAACCCAAGCATCAATATCGTGTCGGTGCTGTCAGGCTTAGTATTGACGGTTACCCCTTCGCCTTGTCCGCGAGAGGGCTGCAGATGCTTTTGTTCATCCGAGCTTGTCAGCGTCCGGTCAATAAACAGTACATTATATGCAGCCTGAAGTTGCGGAACTGGAGGCCAATACTTTCTTTGCGCCTGAACGCCGTACAAAACTGCGCCGAACAGAACCGTGACGATCAAGCACAACCAAAACAAACGCCTCGGCAACTCTTCAAAATTCTTCATACCACTAAACAACTCTATCTTACTCGTCGGAGTATCATCCCGATTTCAACAAAGGACGCATTTCCAAAATATCTTAACGGCACATCCGGGAACCGCATATCTAAAAAACGCCTCTGTCCATTTGCAAGGCTTTGTTGCTGCGGCTGGTTTGCTCGGGTCATTTGCCTGGGTACCTCGTTCAGATAGGTGTCATAATCACGTTGGCCGCTACTGGCGCCGGTAGACAAGAACCCGGCCATCCCCAAGCGTTCCGGCGAATGCCTGAACAAGCTCCAATTGCCCTTCGGCATCCTGTTCCAGTTGCGGGATGACCCGGAACATCCGGTTCGGAAACAGAACGACCAGCGCCACCGGCCCGGGTTGGGCCATCGCGTCAGCGTAACCTGCGACATCGCCAATGGTCACCCAGTCCGCATCGAAATGGCTTTCGAAAACAGCTCCCCCCGGGTTGATGGCGTAGATCCGTTCGGACGGGGTGCGGGTCTGTTCGACAAGCGCAAAGGCCCCGGCCAGATCCTGTTTCGGCGCGGCATAGTTTCGCTGCACCAGAAACAGGGAAACGGCGACCATGGCCACAACGCCTGTGGCAAACAACAGGGTGCCGAAATGGGGCCGCCCCAGCCCCCGCGCCGCCACACCGGCCCCGTACCAGCAGCCGATGACGGCAAGGATGATGACAAGGCCAATGTCGACAAAGAAGAACCTGGGCCAGATCCGCATGCCAAGCGCCAGAAGGATGACCAGCGTCACGACGATGTGCATGACGATGGACAGAAAGAACAGCGGCTGCGTCGATTGCGCCCCGGCCGCGCCAAACGCGAGCACGACCACCCCGGCACCAGCCACGACCAAGGTCAGGGCGCCGGTCTTGCCGACCGCTGTCCGCAGCCCCTCGACAATGGTCCAGAGCGGGTTCTGATATTCCTGCATCACATCAACAGCCGATGTGGCCCCAACATCGCCCACGGTGCCCGCGATACTTGGCAAAATCGGCAGATATGCCAGCAAGATCACCACAGACGCAATCGCAACGCCCGTCAGCGGCCACAGCACCCAGTCGCGGGTCAGCGCCCCCCGTCCGAACCCGGTGATCAGCGACACCAGCCACACCAACCCCAGCGCCACAAAGAAAAACGCGCCGGTCAGATGAGTGAAAACAGCTGCCGCAGCGGTCAGCCCAAAAGCGGCCCATGTGCCAAAACTCGGACGCTGCACGCCCCGCAGAAAGAAAATGAGGCCAAGCGTGCTCCAGAACGCCAGTTCGGTATATCCGCGGGCATTCTGCGAAAACCAGACCTGGTGATAGGACAAGGCCACCAGCAAGGCAGAGACATGCGCGATCCGGGCACCAGATACGTCTTTGGCCAGCCACCAGATGGCACCGACAACGCCCACCCCGAACAGCACCGCCGGAAAGCGATAGGCCCAGGCCTCTTCTCCGAAAATCTGGGCAACCAGCTTGGCCTTCATGGAAAAGAAATAGTGATGGTTCATCGAATATTCGCGCATCATTTCCCCCCAGGGGCGGCGGATATGCGTATCGACGGTCCAGATCTCATCATACCAGAGCGGCGCGTTCAGCCCGGCGGTCCTCAGCGCGGCTGCCAGAAGGAGGATGAACAGAAGCACTGCCAGATCATTGCGGCCAAGGGCGGGGGCCTGCTGTTTCATAAAGGCTTCTCCGGTCACACTCGTAAATTCAGGGTATCAAACAAAACCCCACCCTGTGCAGGGCTGACACAATAATTGCCGCTTGGGCCGTTTCGATTATTCCCGTTCCCGGGACGGGCGTCGAAACGAATGTGCGGCAACGGGTGCATTTCAACAAGAAGCGTTGCCAAAGTGAATACATTTTGGGCGCTAATCCCCAATTGTTGAACGATGCGCGGCAAATTTTAGTAACCCCGCCGAACCGCTTTGCAGTGTGCGGTGAAGCCATGGAATAATCGGTCTGATCGTTCGATCATGGGCTGGCATGTCAGCAGATTGCGCCATACGCAGTTTCCGATCCGGCGGATAAAGCGGGTTGCACATGAACAATGTGCCGAAGCCCCATTTAAGACCGGTTGCAATGATAGGCATCATTGGCCACGTTGTTCGCCAGTGACGCGCTTTTGGATGTTATGAGTTTTATGGGCCTCTCCGGTTTCTCTAAAAGGAGCAGAAAAATCCGTTTTCCTGTGATTTTTTCCGCGGCGTGCGGCGTCGCGCTGGCCTTTCTGGCAGGTGTTGCGTTCGGCCATTTCAAACTTCCACCCCAGCCACAGCTGGAACTTGGGATACGGACTCTGAAACTCCTCAGACAGGAAGGGCTGGCCATGCTGGGCGTCCGCCCGACCCAACATATGGGGACCCTAGCCTTGCCCCCCGACTGGGAGCCCCGGATCGACCCTGCCAAGATGCAGCCCGGGGTCACATTTCTTGTAAGCGTCTTTGAGGATCGCCTGACCGCCCGTCTGTATGGGATGGATGGCTCGGTCCTGCATGAATGGCCTGTCGATTTCTTCGAGCTTGCCCGGGAAAGGGCCACACAAAAGGCCGCGCACAAGTTTCACGCCCTCATCCATGGGGCGGCACTTTTGCCCAATGGCGACATGCTGGCCAATCTGGATGGGCGGGGCACCTACCGGATTTCCGCTTGCGGGGATATCGTCTGGAGTAACGACAATCGCTCGCATCACGCCCTGACACTGGACGGTTCCGGCGGTTTCTGGACACCGGTCTATGTCGACCGATACGCACCGAACACATTGGTCGTGGGTGGGGATGGCTTCAACTTTGACGCCATCGCCCGGTTCGACCTGCAAACCGGTGAGCAGACGGATTTGATTGATCTGGTAAAGGTTCTGACGGATGGAAAGCTTGAGGGCATGATGTCGATGCGGCCAGTGCGCGAGGACGTGGCCCACCTGAACGATGTCGATGTCCTGAGCGCGGAAATGGCCGATGCATTCCCGGATTTCAATGCCGGTGACCTGCTTCTGAGCTTTCGGCATTATAACCAGATCTGGGTGCTGGACGGGGAAACCCACGAAATCAAATGGTACATGACCGGACCGATGAAAGGACAGCATGACCCTGATTTTCAGGCTGACGGGACAATCACGGTCTTCGACAACCGGGCTGGCCGGGTAGCAGATGCTTCGAACGCATTCAAAGGTGAGCTGGGCGGAAGCCGCATCCTGAAAATTGATCCCACGTCGCGCCGCGTGACCACTATTTTTGACGGAGCAGGAGAAGAACCTTTCTATTCCCAGTACCGCGGCAAGCATCAGGTCCTTGAGAACGGCAACATCCTGATTGCAGAGACCGACAAGGGGCGTGCTTTTGAAATTACGCCGGACGGTAAAGTTGTCTGGGAAGTGATCAACATTTACGATGAAGACACCGTGTTCTGGATGATGGATGCCATACGCTATCCGCCATCTTATGGTGATTTTACTGACGCTGGTTGCCAGTAATGCTATGATCCGGGACTGGCCGTAACCTCAATGCGAATACCAGATTTGTTTGGAGTTTTAGTGAATTGAGTAACAAGTACCTCAGGGGTGGAGACAGTTATGGAGAAGCTGCTTTTAAAAAAAATTGAACTTTGGGTCCTGGGACTGGTTCTGGTCGCGAGTTTTGTAGGCATGATCCTTTTCGGTGCCATCGTTCTCGACGAAGAGCGCGGAGAGGAAGAGCTGGGGGGAGATAATTTCGGAGCGCTTGGCGACGTCGCGCTGGCCATGGCTGAATTGCCGGAAAACACGAGGCAGGCGCTGAAGAAGGTGGGGCGACCGGACCCGACCATGGCAACCTTTCTCCGAATCCCTGCGGGGGCCGAATTGCCGGACGGATGGTCTTGGGTGCAGTCTCCGGGCACAGACGGGTTGGACGGGTACCTGTTGTTCAGCCGCTACGACGGAACCCAAACACGGCATGTCGTTGAATTGATATCGCTTAAGACCGGAGAAATCCTCCGAACCTGGTCACCTGAACCCGACGTCTTGTTGGCTGATGTCGAGCGGCGCCCCGAATTCGACGGATATGCGCGTTACGACGAATGGAACAATACCTATTTTCGCTATATCCACCCCTATCTGACCGAGGATGGCGATCTATTATTGAAAAACCACCTGTCACCGCTTTTCCTGCTGTCGCCCTGTGGTGATATTCGATGGTCACAAGATGAACATCTGTTTCACCATTCGACCAATCCGGATGGCGAAGGCGGGTTCTGGATGCCCAGTGTCAACCTGGGCCCCCGGCCTAAAAATTTGTCCCGAGGATTTGTGCGTGACAGCGTGGCGCGGGTGAACGCCGAAGGCGAGGTGGTCTTCGAAGCGACGTTGGATGATATCTTCTACAACAGCGGCTTGCGTCATTTGCTGTTTCCGGCGGCCTATTACCACCGGGATCCCATGCATCTGAATGATATCGAACCGGTTTTGGCCGATGGGCCACATTGGCAAAAGGGCGATCTGTTTCTGAGCTTCCGCAGCCCGTCACTTGTCGCGCTATATCGCCCGTCGGCCGGGACGTTTGTTTGGTGGCAGGCGGGGCCGTGGCAGTCGCAGCATGATATCGATATTCTCGACGATCACCGGATCGCGGTGTTCAACAACAACGCCTATAACCGGGGGTTGGGCGCACGCGTGGAAGGCGTCAGTGAAACTGTAATTTACGACTTTGAAACCGGATTAGTGACAAGCCCGTATCGTGAAACGATGGAACGTTTCAGCGTGGCAACGGTGTCCGAAGGTTTACAGGACTTCACGCCGTCCGGGCACTTGATCTTCGAAGAGGAAAACCGAGGGCGCATGTTCGTGCTCAACGCCGCTGGCGACGTGGTCGCAACCTTCGTCAACAGGGCAGAGAACGGTGAGACGTACAGATTGGGCTGGTCACGCTACATCACACAGCTTCATGGTGACAAGGCGCTGACCGCAATTGCAGAGAGCGGATGTTAGACTCGTGTCATTTGCCGGAGAATGATAAGGGCGAGGGCTATGAACACAGCCCTCTATTTCAGCAAACCATCCAGATAAGCGCCATATTCGTTCTTGGCGAACATCTCTGCCCGCTGGCGCAGTTGTTCCTCGTTGATCCAACCCAATTGCCAGGCGATCTCTTCCGGGCAGCCGGTCTGCAATCCCTGACGTTCTTCCAATGTACGCACGAAATTGCCCGCATCCAGCAGGCTGGCATGGGTGCCCGTGTCCAGCCAGGCATAGCCGCGGCCCATGGTTTCGACCCTAAGCTGGCCGTTTTCCAGATACATCTGCAGCAGGTCGGTGATTTCCAGTTCCCCGCGTGAGGATGGTTTGACCTGCCGGGCGCGCTCGGGTGCGGTGCCGTCCAGGAAATACAGCCCCGTCACCGCGTAATTCGATGGGGGGACGGATGGCTTTTCTATGATCTCACGCGCGCGCCCATCCGCGTCAAAGCCAACCACACCGTACCGCCGGGGGGGTCGGCCACGTGATAGCCGAACACCGTTCCGCCCTCGACATGGCTGTCTGCCGCCGCCAGCAGCTTGGGCAGGCCGTGACCAAAAAAGACATTGTTCCCCAGAACCAGCGCCGAGGGCGCACCGGCCAGAAACGCTTCGGCGAGGATAAAGGCCTGCGCCAGGCCGTCGGGGCTGGGCTGTACCACATAGGTCAGGCTGCCATCCCCCAGCGTGCGTTTGAACTGGTCCTGATCCTGCGGCGTGGTGATCACGCAAATCTCGCGGATACCGGCCAGCATCAGCACCGACAGCGGGTAATAGATTATCGGCTTATCATAGAGCGGCAGCAGCTGTTTCTACACCGCCATGGTGATCGGATAAAGCCGGGTGCCCGATCCGCCCGCAAGTATGATGCCTTTGCGTGTACTCATGATGCGTTTTCCAAATCTCTCAGGATATCCCTCAAACCCTGCCGCCAATCCGGACGTATAATACCAAAAACTGTCTTCAGTGAGGAGCAATCAAGACGGGAATTCAATGGCCGGCGCGCAGGCGTTGGATATTCGCTGGACGGGATGTCCATTACATCACAATCCGTCTCTAATTCAGCGAAAATAGCCCGCGCAAATCCGGCCCAGCTGACATCCGGCTCCCCCGCAAAATGGTAGATACCCGTTTTGCCCGCATCCTCGGCCAGTTGGCGGGCCATAGACAGGCAGGCCACCGCGATGTCCCGCGCGGGGGTGGGGCCACCGATCTGGTCGGCCACGATGGCCAACTGGTCCCGTTCCGCCCCCAGCCGTCGCATCGTCCTGACGAAATTACTGCCATGGGCGGACACCACCCACGAGTTGCGCAGGATGCCATAGATCCCGCCTGCCTGCGTGATCCCCTGCTCTCCGGCCAGTTTCGAGCGGCCATAAGCCCCCAGCGGCCTGGTTGGATCGGTGGGCACCCAAGGCGTCTCACCGGACCCGTCAAACACGTAATCCGTCGATATAGAGACTAATGGGATGCCCAAAATGGCGCATTCCCGCGCCATCGCAGCAGGGGCGTCCGCGTTGGTGACGGTTGCCAATGCCTCTTCTTCCTCGGCGCGGTCCACGGCCGTATAGGCCGCGGCGTTGATCACCGCCTGCGGCGCTGCCGTGCGGATGGCCGCCACGCAGGTTTCGGGTTGTTCCAGATTTGCCTTGGACCGATCCAGGCATGTCACATCCGCATGCGCAGCCAGCTCCCGCGCCACCTGCCCGGTTCGACCAAAGACAAGGATGGTCATGCCGTCACACCCAAGCGCTTGCCCACGCCGTCGCGGTCCCGCAGCGCCCGCCACCAGCTTTCATTGTCCAGATACCACCGAACGGTTTTCTCCAGCCCCTCTTCGACCGCGACCGAGGGCCGCCAGCCCAACTCGTCCCGGATGCGGGTTGGGTCGATGGCATAGCGAGCATCATGACCGGGGCGGTCGGCGACAAAGGTGATGAGATCGGCATACAGCGCAGGACCGGGGCGCAGGCGATCCAGAATAGCGCACAGCATCTGCACCAGCTGCAAGTTGCTGCATTCGTTTTCGCCACCGATATTGTAGCTGCGCCCGACCTGACCTTCTTGCACCACCTGCAGCAGCGCCTCGGCGTGGTCTTCGACATACAATCAGTCTCTAACATTGAACCCGTCGCCATAAATCGCCAGTGGGTTACCGGCCAGAGCGTTCAGGACAATGACCGGGATCAGCTTTTCCGGAAAGTGATAGGGCCCGTAATTGTTGGAGCAATTCGTCAGCACCACCGGCAGCCCACAGGTTTCACCCCAGGCCCGCACCAGATGGTCACTGGCCGTCTTGCTGGCCGAGTAGGGCGAGCGTGGGTCATAGGCCGTTTCCTCGGTGAACTGCCCCGTTGGTCCCAGAGAGCCATAGACCTCATCAGTCGAGATATGGTGAAAGCGGAAACGCTCGGGTCGGCCCCGCCCTTCCCAATAGCTGCGCGCGGCTTCCAGCAGCGTATAGGTCCCGGTGACATTGGTTTCGATAAAAGCGCCGGGCCCGTCGATCGAGCGGTCCACATGGCTTTCTGCCGCCAGATGCATGATTGCATCCGGGCCATGGTCGGCCAGCGCCCGATCCATGGCGACGCGATCTCGAATATCAGCCTGTCATGATTGGTATGCGACTGGCCACATGATCCCGGCTCGTACAGGACTGAGTTGGACAGCGCAGAATTGTCTGTGACCAGGTATGCGTCTCTCCTGCAAACCCCTGCTGAATTCTGCTGCTCATTCTGCGCAGTGCAAGTTACCGTCACCCAGTTCAGCTGTCACTTCGCCCTGTATCCGCCTCGCAGCCCGCTGCCTGCATGACATCCCTGATCTGATCCCCATCCGCACGGGTCAGAAAGCGGCTCCACCCCATGAAATAGATCTTTCCATCAGATGCGCGATTGACAAACTCGGCCAACACGCGCCCGTCCCGCTCCAGAATGACGAGACGGCCATTTGTTGTTTCTTCCGCAAGCAATGACCCGTCGGGCAAAAGTTCGAACAGTCCGCCAAACGGAGTTCTGACGTCGGCGGCTGCAAGCGCCTCGTCGAACGGGCCGCTGACTTTGTCTGTCTCGAAGTCATAAAAAGACACTTGGTTGTGCCCGAGCACTTGAACGCCTTTCCCTTTATTGAGGGCGTTATTGTCAAAGATGGCTATGGTATGGTCGTTGACAATGTCCACGTCGTGCTGAGCACGCCAGGGTCCCTGCCGCATCCAGATGATCTCATCTGTCTCGGGCCGGTATTGCATTATGGTCGAACTTGCGCGGAGGCTCAGGAAAACGTCACCGCGCTTCCAGTGCGGGCCATCGGACCATACCGGCTCTATGTCGTTTAGATGCATCGGATTAAGGTTCAGATCCGCTTCATCAAAGAGCAAATGCTCCAACCCATGTTTGACGAACAGATCGCCAATGGAGCGTCGCGAAATGACATTTCCGTAAGCATCAACCCTGGACGCTGCCGGGTTGCTGAAGCCGTCAGCGACCCCGCCATACGAAGAAACCGGCAAGCGATCGGGAACCCAGAATGTCCCGTCCGGCGCCAGGCTGAGTGAATGATGCGCATCCACCTCTTCGTTACGCCAAACGACATCGCCGCAAGCAGTGAGTCGCATCAAGGGTGAATGGTGATCTTTTACCATAAAGTCGCCATTCGGAAATACGTAGGGATGGATGGCACGAAACCGCTGCGGAACCCACGCGGTTGCAATGTCATTCTCCTGCTTGGGCTTCCAACCGGCCAGAATGTCCTCTGGGCGGAGAACAAGGCGGTGCTCTGTGGTACCGGACTTCAAGTCCACCAACTCCAGCACATGCCGGTTCGGGTCACCGTCATATCGGCTGAGCAAAACATAGCCGTCGGGGCGGGCGGCGGGGGACGTCCTGTCAAAGTCCCATCCGACACGCCCGGGAAATCGGGCGTTGTCGGCAACGGACATCCAGTTGTCATCGGAATGTGTCAACGCGTCTTTCACAAGCTCCGGGATCGACGCAACAAAATACGCCGTGTCGCTTATGGCACCGAACCGGCCCTTGTCTTTCGCGCCTTCCCGCACGAGTGATCCAAAGAAAATGGCGCCGATGCATACAAAAAGCAGCACCAGCAAAACCACCCACATCTCGACTTTTTTAAAAATGAACTTTTCCATCACACTCGTCCAATTAACTCTGCCGCACCCTTCCGGCCCATTCGTAACTCTATATTGGATAATACGAATTTGGCCTTACGTCGACGCTAGAAACGCCAGGCCCAATTTGATACCGAACTCACAATACGGATCGGATTTCAGGTCTGGAGGTGTAGGCGCCGCGCCGACCTGGCTGTGCCGTAATGGGATTAAAAGCAAAGTTATGTCGCAAGCTTTTTGAGGATGGCACAGGTGGCTCCGGTGAGCTGACTATCCCGGCAGTTGGCAAATCACAAAACTCTGGAGGCCGAGGAATTCTGGGCAAGCGCTATTTTTTCGCGGCGTCATGATCAAGGGCGAGCCAGTTTAGCTCACTGGCTCTTCGGCCAAAATATCGGGCGCCGTCCAGAGTAAAGTGACCATAGTCATAGAAGGACTTCATACCTGTTTCCGTCACGGCGCTACAGGTTTCAGCAGAAACATCGCAAATGAACTCCGACTTATCCAGGTACTGCACATTAAGCTCACGCGCGATTTGGCGCAGCGACCTGTTCAGATCAGATGTCTTCGAAAGATCGCGGTTCTCCCAAGCTATTTTGTTCACTGCGCGCACCGAAAACGGTTCACCGCTTTTCTGCAGGTACCAATCGAAAATGGGCATCCCATCGATTTTATCGAATTCTACAGAATTCAGCAGCAATACCACCTTTTTCTGCTGAGCGAGCAGTTTTCGGATGAGCGTTTTCATCCTGGGCAATGAATTGCGGTTGTAGCGAAAACTAAGCGCCACGACATCTGCTTCTATGAGATTTGGCGCCAACATGAGAACGTCCACCTGTTCTGCGGGTATCTCTGCTTTCATACCAAAGCGCGCGAATTCGAACTCTGGAAACCGCGCTTGACTCAAGTGAAACACATTGAACAGATCCTTGCTGTGGGAATTTCCGATGATCAGAATTTTTCTGCCACCAAAATCAGGGCTAAACCAAAGAGCCGTCGCTTCGAATTTTGAAGGTGAATGCGCTTCTGACGGCGCATAGCCCTGTTCCCTCGCCAGCCGGGCCAAGGGCTCCCAGCTGCCTGCCTGCAAGTGTTCGTTGTCGAATTCATTCGGCCCATATAAGGCGATCAATCCGGACAGGCGGGCGCGCAGACCATCGGTGGAAATCATGTAGGACGCAAATAGCGCGCAGACGAGCGTTGCTGAAACAAGAGTGACTGAAAGCTGCTTCAGCGACACCACGCTGCGCCTTCGAAAGGGCCTTTCCACAAAGCGATAGCTCAGAAAGGCAAGTGTGAATGACAGAGCAAACCACACCGTCTTCGACGAAACACCCGGATCATATTCAAGAATTCGGCCGAAAGCGAAGATCGGATAATGCCATAGGTAGAGGGAATAGGAAATCAGCCCCACGGCAACAAAGGGCATCGAAGACAGCAAGCGCGTGACCGGGTCTGATGGGTTGGCAAACCAGATTATCAGAACGGTTCCCAGCACCGGCACCAAAGTCCCGAGGCCGGGATGGTGCCAATGAACATCCATCACCAATAGTGGCACGATGATGCAGAAAAGGCCGATAGGCGGCATGATCCTGAGGGTCACCGCACTATGCATGAAACCCGGAAAACGGGCCAGCAGGTGCGCGAGCACTCCGCCGGCCAGCAACTCCCATAACCGGCTTGGAAGCCAGAAGAATGAGAGCGTCCAACTCCGCTGGCTCATGAATTCCGCAAAAACCAGCCCCAGGGTGACACCTGCAATGCCAAGGGCAAGGATGGTGACATCACGGCGAGCAAATCGCAAAACGGCAAGGTAGAGGAGTGGAAAGATCAAATAGAATTGCTCTTCTACAGCCAGAGACCAGGTGTGCAGAAAGGGCTGAACAAGTCCCGGACGGGCTCCGTATGTCAGCGAGGCGTCCCACCAGAACATGTTGGAGATGAAAAACACCGATGCGAGCTGCGATTTCACGAACTCTACCATTGGGCTGGGCAGCAGGAGTATCCAGGCAATCGGCCAAGTGGCGAAAATCACAAGAAAGAGTGCGGGTAATAACCGCCGGGCCCGCCGTTCATAGAAATTGATAAAGGAAAATTTCTGCGTGGATGCCCACTCTTTTTGGATAATTGAAGTGACCAGAAAGCCTGAAATTACAAAGAAGACATCAACGCCGAGGAAGCCACCGATCAGGATTTCCTTGTCGCCAAGATCAAACTTCGCATGGTAAATTAGCACAGATAAGACAGCTATTGTGCGAAGCCCGTCAATTTCTGGACGATAGGTTATCTGCAAAACGCTTACCAAACTATATTTGAACTCGTAAAACTGCGGCAATCGCCCGGCACCAGGTCCGCCATCAAGACCCATTTCTGCCGAAGATTTTTGCCGCAAAGCCAAATTATGCACGAAAAACGCAAAAACTCCAAAAAGAGGGCAACATCTCCTGCGAGATTTTCTACATGCAGGTCGTGATTGTGTCGCTTACGCTACCCGAACTTGGTGCGGATTTCTGCATTTAGATCTTGCTCGACCATATCGTCACGCCCCCCCACCATCGACTGAACGCGTGGCAGCTGCGTTTGGCTTCTTGACCCTAAGAGGCCCTCAAATTACTTTTTATATTTGGCGGGTTTCTCCAATGGTGGTCACAAACCTATTGTTTTGCGCGCTAGAGTGGCGCGCGGAGGTTTTCACTATCCTACTCGATAAGTATCACTTATCATGAGTGATTGATTTCCTGCGAATTTACGCGCAGAATGGGGTGTATGAGCACTCCTGCGCCCTATCTCCCCAGCCCTTCCCCTGCCCCCTCCGCGGCGGATCAGGAGGCGTTGACGGACCTTTATGTCCGCGGAACGCCGGCCAACACGCTGCGGGCTTATGAACGCGATCTGCTCTACATCACCGCCTGGAAAGTGGCGCGGTTTGGCGCAGCGCTGGACTGGCCCGAATCTGAGGCCACGGCGCTGGCCTTTCTTCTCGATCACGCGCGCGACTTGAAGGATGCGCCAGAGGACGACACGGCGCGTCAGGCTGCGGAAACGCTCATAGCGCAGGGCCTGCGCAAATCGCTGACCTGCCCGGCGCCCTCGACGCTGGACCGACGCATTGCGTCCTGGCTGGCCTTTCACCGGATGAAGAACCTGTCAGCGCCCTTTGATGCGCCTCAGGTGAAACAGGCCCGCGCCAAGGCGCGCCGCGCTGCGGCACGGCCCCCTGCCCCGAAATCTGCCCATCCGATCACCCGCGATGTGCTGGAGCAATTGCTGGCCACCTGTCAGGGTAGCCGCCGGGATTGCCGCGACCGGGGGATCCTGATGCTGGGTTGGGCCAGCGGTGGGCGGCGGCGATCCGAGATCACCGGGCTGATGCGGGAAGATGTGTCACTGAAAGAATTCGAAAAAAGCGGCGTGGTCTGGCTCTCTCTGCTGGAGACCAAGACCACAGCCAAGGGCGAAACCCCGCGACTGGTGCTGAAGGGCCGCGCCGCGCAAGCCTTGGTGCATTGGATTGAAGTGGGACAGATCGACGGCGGCCCCCTCTTCCGGCCAATCTCCAAAGCCGACCGGGTGCTAGGCCGCCGCCTGTCGCCAGACGCGATTGCGCAGATCGTCAAACACAGGCTGAAGCTGGCCGGGTTGCCCGACGGGTTTGCCTCGCCGCACGGGCTACGCTCGGGATTTCTGACCCAGGCCGCTTTGGACGGCGCCCCGATCCAGGCCGCCATGCGCCTGTCCCTGCACCGATCCATGGCGCAGGCGCAGAAATATTACGACGACGTCGATATCGCAGAAAATCCAACGGCTGATCTGCTGGGGTGAAACCTGTTTCGCGCGCGAAACATTAGCTGTCGCGGGATTGTAACCAAGCCCGCAGGTCCGCCAGGAATGCTTCAGACATTCCCCGACCGGAAAGAATGATCTGCGTTCCGTTCCGGTTCGGCTTCAGCTGAATGTTTCCTATTGTCTCTTTAGGGCATGTATCAGAGTCTGATACAGATGAATTCCCGCGTTCTGAGCTGCTGCTATTCACTGCCTGTGTCAGGGCAGACAACTCTGCATCCGATGTCTCGGCCCCGACTTTACCCAGCGTTTTGACAAGCGCAGATACCGCCTTTGGATCGTCCTTCAGGACCTTGGCAATCGACAGCCCCAATCGTTCAGGAATGGCCGAAGGGAACTGTAGATGATCATCCAACGCGTGATAAATCGCGATGAACGAACCAATCTTCGATCGTTTGGCCCGGCTGGCCGATGCGAACAGACCGCGCAGGGCAGCAGCCTCGTCCGGGTAAACGCCCTGCTCAGCCGCACGGGCCACGATCCGGGCGCGCTCGTAATAGCTAAGCCCGACACGGATTTCGTTTTCCTCGACCATGGCCACATACGCGTCCGAGGCGCTCTGCGGCTGTCTGAGGAAAGCGCGCACGGTTTCAAAGCGGGGCTCGCCCGTCTCCTGTACCAGCGCCCGCAGCGCAGTCATGCGCCGCCAACCCGAGATCAGGCCATACTGCCCTTCGGTCAATTCCACGACCTCGATCGGTGTTTGCTGCCCGCGTGCCTTCAGACTTTCCTTCAGCGCCTCCATATCCACGTCATCAGCCGCCATCCGATCACGCACCAGATAGGTTTCCTCGATGGCGTCCAGCGGCAAGTCCTGCACCAAACGACCTTCGGCCCGGGCGGCACGCAATTCTCCAGACAGCTCTTCCAAAGCGGCCTGGGCAGCCGTGGCCCCGGCCACCTGTGCAACCGGCGGCGCGGCGCGGGGTGTCTCAGCGGGGGACATGGGGTTCAACCCGGGGGCAGGGCGATTGTCTTCCAGATAATCCGGCCGGGCTGGGGTCAGTCGTTTGCGTTTAGCCATCACTTTTTCCTTTTCCTGCTCGGATCAGACCCTGTTTCGAGTCATAGAAGACGTGTTTCGCGCGCGAAACATCGCACTCAGAGCGACAATTCCGGTGTTCCCGCCTCTTCGGCCTGCTGGGCCCGCTCTTCACCCCGCCAGACGCCAATCAACAGCTTCTTGAACGAAGCATAGGTGGCATCAAAGGTTTCTCGCCCGCGCACATAGGTCTCGCGGTTGAAATCGCGGTAATCCGCCTCGTAGATGCCGTTGACCTGTTCCCCGGCCTGGCCGATCAGCGCCGTGTAGCCCTGCCAGTGCGGCGACAGGGTGCGGCCCAGATAGGCCTGCATCAAGCCGGCCAGCTCGGCCTGCTGGCTGCCGTCATAGCGGGTGATAATTGTGCGCACCGCGTCCCACTGAAAGGCCATCTCGGGCCGTCCAAGCGCGCGAGCGGCCATGTTCTCTCCATCCTCAATGGACTGGAACGTCGAATGCAACATGTCGAAGAACCGGCCGGTGGAGTCGAATTCCAGAAACGAGGCCCCCATGGGCACCAGAAGGATATCCGAAGCCGCCAGCCCGTTGATCGTCAGATAGCCCAGGGCAGGGGGGGTATCGATGAAGATGATGTCATAGTCATCCAGCACCCCATCCTCGTCCAGCGTGTCGGTCAGTGCATCCCACAGCTTCCAGCTGCGGCCCTGCATCCGCCAGACCGGGATCTGGAATTCAGCCCAATAGAGGTTTAGCTGAGCGCCGATCAGATCGATATTCGGCCAATGGGTGGCCTGGATCAGATCGCTGCTGCGGGTTTTCAGCGCCTCGGACAAGGTATCGTCAATCGGATGCGGCGCTTCACCCCGGTCAAGCCGCCCCTGATTGTCGCGGCGCAGATGGGTGGCGTAATGACGGGCGAGCAGGGGAAATACCGTCTGCCATTCATCGCTGACCTTGCCCCCGAAGATCGACGTCATCGAACCCTGACTGTCCAGATCGATGACCAGCACCTTGTAGCCGTCCAATGCGGCGGACATGGCCAGATGCGCGCAGGTCGAGGTCTTGCCCACGCCGCCTTTGAAATTGGCCACCGAGACAATCTTGGCCGGCAACCCTTTGGGTCGGTAGGGACGGTATTCTTTTGCTTTGGATCCTTCGGATGCAAAATGTGTGCGTAGCCGCAGAACCTCATCCAGGGTGAACCACTTGGCGCCACCTTCCGTCTCGGACTGTCCCTGTGGTAAATCCGGGTTGCTCTTTAACACCCGTCGAAAATGGGCGGGGGCAACAGGGATCAGATATTTTGTGATTTCCCAGGTTGAAAACAGGCGCAGCTTTTTCTGTCCGTCGTCTTCCAGACCCCGGTTCGCCAAATCTGCGCGCCCCCGGGCGCAGGCATCTGCAATCTGCGAGAACTCATGGGTTCCGGTTGGTTCGCCCAACTCAGCATGGGCCAGATCAGGATCGATATTGAAATAGGGGGGAAGCCCTTCGGACGGTGTTGCTCGCATTGAAAATCTGCCCATGTGCTATGTTTTGGGCAATATACCACAAAATGAAGCATGTGGAAGCATTGTGAGCACAAAACCGAATTTCCTAAGCAAAAATAAGGGGTAAAATCCCTTTGAAACGCTGCTTTTGAGAATGAGGTAAAAAAATATCCAGTTAAAATTCTGTTATTCTATTAGTTACAGCCGAATTTTGGTTCTTGTAACTATAAGAAAAAAAATAGATTTCTGAGATTTTTGAGTTCACTAGTGAATCTGATCCCACGATAGGGTGACTCTGAACCCACGTTGCAGTGACTCTGAACCCACGTTCCGGCGGCTTTACGCTTCCTGTGGATAACTCTACGGTAAGCGTCAATAAAACCACGAACAAAGATTCGGGCAGGACATATGGGCAGGGCAGTATGAGCGGGTCAGGGGCGTTGTTGCCTGACCGGCATCCAACGGGCGATTTTTTTGTATGCGATATCTTCGATGCGCTGCCCAAGACAGATATGGGGTCGATGGAGCATCCGATGTTTTCGCTCTCGACCCGGCCGGACCGGCGGATTCTGAATTACGAACATAACGGGGTCGAGATCACGGTGACGCCGTCGGTGCGTGGTTTGGCAACGATCCACGACAAGGACATCCTGATCTTCTGTATCAGTCAGCTGATGGCGGCGATCAATGCGGGCCGGACGGTCAGCCGGGTGTTACATCTGAAGGCGCATGATCTGCTGGTGGCCACCAACCGCGAAACCAGCGGTGACGGTTACAAGCGTCTGCGCGAGGCGTTCGAGCGGCTGGCCGGTACAAGGATCACCACCAACATCGTCACCGGTGAGAAAGAAACGACCACTGGGTTCGGTCTGATCGAAAGCTGGGAGATCGTCCGCCATACCCGGGCGGGCCGGATGGTCAGCGTCAGCGTGAAACTGTCGGACTGGCTGTTTCGGGCGGTGCTGGCGAAGTCGGTTCTGACCCTCAGCCGCGACTATTTCCGTCTGCGCAAACCGCTTGAGCGTCGGATCTATGAACTGGCGCGCAAACATTGTGGCCGCCAGCCCGAATGGCGGATTTCGGTCGAGGTGCTGCTGAAGAAGTCGGGCTCGGCCTCACCCCGGCGGGTGTTCCGCAAGATGATCCGCGACATGATCGCGGCCGATCATCTGCCCGATTATGAGATGAGTGAAGAGCCTGGTGACCTGATCCGGTTTACCCGCCGCGGTCAGGTGGTCGAGGGACCGGACAAGCCGATCTTGCCCTCAGAGGCGCTGGAAGAAGCCCGGGCGATGGCGCCGGGCCGCGATGTCTATGCGCTGGAGGCGGATTGGTTGGCCTATTGGGCCGCGTCGGGCCGCCCACAGATCAGGAACGCGCAACGGGCGTTTCTGGGCTATGTGGCCAAGCGGGTCGCCGGACGGGACTAGGGGTCAGCTGGAATAGGCGGGGTTTTGTTTTTGCCCGCGTGCCTTCACGGCATTAACCGCGGCAACAACGATGAGGGCAGCAATGATGAAGAGCCATCCAAAGAGGATATAGCTGCCCAGTGCCACAAGAATGGATGCGCCGGAGAACAAAGCAACCCCAGCGGCGCACAGGCCGACAAGAATGGCTATTCCGATAACTCCGATCATGTTTTCCAAGTCCTCCAGCTATGGTCTTGGTCTGGCTAGTTCCCGAGCGGGTGCAGCTATGCCATTGGGCAAATACCCAAAATGATTCCGCGATGAAATCATGGCAAAACTTTGGACCACTAAGGGTTAAAATTTGGTTATTTTTACCTGATGGAGCTTTGCTCCACTACTCGCGCAACACTGCTTATAATTTATTGAGACATGAATATGTCTGAGAAGATAGTCCCTTAAAACTTTTGTGACAGCAATATAGAACGCCGAGGACCCCTGAAAATGTGCAAAGGTCCGCCTATGGCACCGCACTGTCAATCCGCGATCATTTGGATGGAATGGCAGACGCGCGTGCGCTTTGGCCATTGAAGGATCAAAGGTTTGATAGATGGCTCCGGAGGGTCACATTTTGACCAAACGCCCGTCCGTCACCTTGATCCCCGCTTTTTCAAAGACATTGCGCGTATCAAAAACCAGCGCCGCTTCACGTGCAACCAGATCGTAATCCGGCGCGCTGTGATCGGTGATCACGGCCACGGCGGCATAGCGTTTCAGGTTGTCTGCCGTCAGCGGCTGCGAGGTCCGGCCCGCCAGTTGCGGGTATTCGCCGCCTTCGGGCAGGCACGGGAAATAAGGGTCGTGATACTCGACCTCGGCCCCAAGTTTCTCCAGCTCGTCCAGTAACACCAGCGCCGGGCTGCGGCGGGTATCCTCGACATCGCGCTTATAGGCGATGCCCATCAGCAAGATGCGCTGCCCGGTCAGGGGCTGCCCGGTTTCCGCCAGCGCGGACCCGTTGCGCGCGGCCAGTTCTGCCGCCATTCGTGCCGCCAACATCTCGGGCACCGCGTCATTGCTGGTGCGGGCCAGATTGATCAGCGGCGTATCAGATCCTGCATCCGCGGCGCGCCAGGCCAGATAGGCCGGAGACACCGGGATGCAGGCCCCACCAATTCCAGGACCGGGATAGAAGGGCATGAAGCCAAACGGCTTGGTCGCCGCAGCTTCGATCACTTCCCAGACATCCACGTCCATTGCTTCAAGCGCGGTCTTCAACTCGTTGACCAGCGCAATATTGACGGTGCGAAAGCTGTTTTCGACCAGCTTCACAGCCTCGGCTGTGGCGGCCGAACTCACCGGTACGGCGCTGGTGACGATGGCGCGATAGAAATCCTCGACCAGTTGCCGCGATTGCGGATCGTCGGCACCGACCACCTTGGGAATGCTGTGCGTGTCGAACTTGTCATTGCCGGGGTCTTCGCGCTCGGGCGAGAAGGCCAGGAAGAAATCGGAACCCGCCCGCAGACCGCCCGCTTCGAGGATCGGCTGAACCAGTGTCGTTGTGGCACCGGGCCAGACGCTGCTTTCCAGCACTACCATCTGACCGGGGCGCAAATGCTGTGCGATGGTTTGTGCGGCAGCCGCGACAAAACGCATGTCCGGGTCTTGTGCGTCGGTCAGCGGGGTCGGCACGCAGATCAGGATGATATCGGCCCCGGCAAGTGCTGCGGCGTCCTGCGTCGCACGGAATTTGCCGCTGGCCACCGCCTGCGCGATCCGGTCCTGTTCCAGGTACGAGATGACCTGATCGCCCTGATTGATCCGCGCCACCCGATCAGGGTTGAGGTCAACGCCGGTCGTGTCGAACCCCTTATCATAAGCCGTCAGCGCCAGCGGCAAGCCGACATAACCCAGCCCCACCACGGCAACCCGCGCATCGCGCGCCGCGATAAGTTGCTTGAGGGACTGATGGTGCGATGTTTCGTAGTTCATAATCTATCCTGATCGTACAAAGTCGGGCTGAAATCAATGCGCGGTTTGGCCGTCGGAAATTCTAACCCTTTCCACGGATAGGAGGAAAGGGGGCGAATCCAAGATATTTGTCAGCCTAGTTCCAGACTGCAGTACCGTGTTTCCGGAAAGAGCTCAATTCCGAGGCCGGGTTGGTATTGTTGCGGATATTTCGAAAAACCAAACCGGAGGGTGATTTTATTATTTGGGGCATAGGGCCCGTCGAAATGACGCCTCGGCCAGTTCCGCGCCCTTGTCCCAGCTAAAGCCTGTGGCCTGCGCCAACGCCTTTTTCGACAGCTCTTGTCGCAGACCCGGTTCGGTCAACAGCCGGATGGTCTGATCCGCCAGCGCCTGGCTGGACAGGGGATCGAAATACAGCCCGCCATTGCCGACCACCTCGGGAAGGCTGCCCCGATCCGAGGACAGGACCGGCGTGCCGCAAGACATCGCCTCGAGCGCGGGCAGGCCGAACCCTTCCCACAGCGAGGGGAAGACCAGCGCATCGGATGTATTGAGCAGGGCGGCCAGTTCCGAGTCGTCGATCTCGCCGGTGAACAGGATGCTTTTGGATCGGGCAGCGTCGGTGGTGGCGCTGGCCTTGAGGTCTTCGACATTGTCCCAGAACCGCGCGCCGGTGGTGCGTCCGACAATGGCCAGGTGGGCATTGGGCACACGGGTCAGGATTTCGGGCATCGCCTCGATCAGGCGCAGCACGTTCTTGTGCCGGTTGAACCCGCCCACATAGACCAGAAACGGGGCGTCCGCAGGGATACCATATGTCTGGCGCGTCTGCGCTAGAAGCTGCGTGTCGTGGATTTGCCGAAAGATCGGCTCGGCCCCTTCGGTGATGATGTCGGTGCGATCTGCGGGGATGTGCAGGATGCGTTCCAGATCATCGGCGGACGCCTGCGAGATCGTCATGATCCGCGTGGCCTGTTTCTTGGCCAGCCAGCATTTGGCCTGCCACAGGCGGAAGTTCAGCTTTTTGGGAAAGATGAGATCAGGAAAGCGTTCGGGAATGGTGTCGTGGAAACACACGACGGAGGGCCGCCGGGTCAGTTGCGGGAAATAGGAATAGACCGCCGGATAGAAGAACAGATCACATTCCATCCGCTGCGCGGACCTTGCCATGGTCATTAGATCCGCCCCGCCGCGGGCCGAGGCCCCGGATGAGGCTTCGGACATCGACCTGTCCGATCCGGCAATCCGGATATCGACCCCGTCGGGTACCGGACGCGTCGGCTCCTGATCGAACAACAGCGTATAGCGAAAGCCGGTATCGCGGGCCGCCAGCGCGGTGACGAGGTTGCGGGTGAACCGGCCAAAGCCGCGTTCGTTTTCCCAAGGTGTGGCGTCAATGGCGATATAGGTCAAATGTCTTTATCCCTGATAACATGTGATAACTATTTACAAACAAAGTGTTTTCCGTATCTGGCGTGCAGGTGGCTGCGGGTGGCAGCCAATCCGGCCTCCAGGTCATATTTTGGGGCATAGCCCAGTCTGGTTCGTGCATGGTCGATCCGGCAATGCCCCTTGGTTGAGAACAACTCCAGCATATAGCGATCTGGATAAATCTCACCCTGCTGCGGCAGCCCTCGTTTCACTATTTGTACCATCCTCTCGAACCTCTCCCGACCGATCCAGCCTCGCGCGGCGGCGCTGATCCGGGCGGCCAGCGGCGGCGTATCGGGGACCACGCCGGGCTCTTCCGGCGGCAACCGGGCCGCGAGCTCTGCGAACGGAGCATGGCGAACGGTACCCTGACCGATGATATCGGCATAGCCAGTTAGTAAATCTGACCATGAAAACGGGTGTGCACCTGAAATGATAAACCGCTCTTGCCCCAACCCCTCCAGCACTGCGGCGCGCAGCATGGCCTGAACCAGATCATCAACGAAGACCGCATTGCACAGCCCTTCGGGGTCCGGCAGCACGACGCCGCCCGCCGCCATCCATTCGGCCAGCCGGTCGGTCCAGAGCATACTGCCGGGGCCATAAACCAGTGTCGGTTGCAGGATCGCCGCCGGGCAGTTCCCGTGCATCAGAGCCTGTTCCATTGCCATTTTGGCCCGCTGATATGGCGTACCTCCGGTCTGGGATAGCGGGCTGTCCTCGGTCAGGTTCTCCTGCGGCCATCCGTCATAGACAACGATCGAACTGATATGGATGATCCGTTCGACCCCAGCGATCTCGGCGGCCTGTCTGAGCGCGTCAAATGAGGCAAGATTGTCCGCCGCAGGCGCGCGCATATCATAGGCCAGATGAAACAGCACGTCCTGATCACGCAGGGCGGTTTCCATCGCGCCCCTGTCACCAAGCGAACCCGTCACCACATGAACCCCCATCGTCTCAAGCGCGCGCGCGCCGTGGCGACTGCGCAGCAGGACGGTGACTTTGGTGCCAGTGTCCAGCAGGGCGGGGACAAGTCGCTTGCCTATGAATCCGGTCGCACCGGTCACAAAGACTGATTTTTCCTTCAGGTGTTCCGATCCAGCGACTTTCACAAGCGCGTGTTCCTCTTCGATCCGGCTTTGGTCGGCAAGTGCTGCCTTTCAGAAACCTAGCGTGGAGGTCGAGCCTATGCTACTCCGCTTGAAGGTAAATTGTTGTTAGAGAAGCCGGATGTAGCCCAGTTGCGCACCCGCGATTATTAATGAGGAATTGAATGAAGATCGGTGTGATCGGGGCGGCCGGAAAGATCGGCCAGATGCGGGTTCAGAACATTCTTGAGTCTCCTGACGCTGAATTGGCGGCGGTTCTGGATCTAGAATTTCACCGGGCTGTGGCTGTGGCCGATGGGGCACCGGCCTTTACCGATCTCGACCGGTTCTTTGCCACGCCAATGGATGCGGTGGTGATCTCGACCCCGGCGCATGTGCGCGAGCCGTTGTGCCTGCGCGCCTTTGACGAAGGGTTGCATGTGCTGACCGAAAAGCCGCTGGCCCCGACGGTCGAGGGCGCAAGGCGGATCGTTGATGCGGCGAAAAAGGCGGGCAAGGCTTTGGGGGCCGGGTTCAACATGCGCTACTACCCCTCATTCGCGCATGTCAAAGAGGTCGCGGCATCGGGCGAGATCGGAGAGATTGACCATGTCCGCGTCTATGGCGGCCATGACGGGCTGGGCCATTTCACCCATGACTGGGAATATCAGGCCGAATTGTCCGGCGGTGGTGCCCTGTGGGATGTGGGCATCCACATGACCGACATGGCGCGATTCATTCTGGGCGAGATTACCAGCGTTTACGGCGTGGCTACCAACTCGGTCTGGAACGTGCCGGGGTCCGAGGACAACGCGGTGGCGATCTTCAAGAACCCCGATGGCATTCCGGCCATCTATCAGGCCTGCTGGAACGACTGGAAAGGTTATCAAAGCGTGATCGAGGTCTATGGATCGCGCGGTATGGTGCGCGGGTCCTATGCGCCGATGCAGAATCTTGTGATCACCATGGACAAGCCGGGTGGGGCACCCAAAAAGGTGCGCAAGTTCTACCTCGAGATCATGGTGCGCGAGAAACTGCAATCTTGGCAATCAACCGCCATCCTGTCTTTTGGCGACGAACTGGCCGATTTCATCCGGCTGACCCGTGGGGAAACCGGTTTGAACTGTGCTGATGGCCATGCTGGCCTGCGTGCGGTCGAGATTGCCGCCGCCGTGCCGGAAAGCAAGCGCAGCGGCCAGCCGGTAGAACTGGAAAATCTTGGGGATATGACAATCCAATGAGCAGCGATCCGACCCTTTCCATTGTTCTGACCATCGTGCAAGGCGGCGGCTATGTGCGTGATTTCCTTGAAGCGGTGCGCAGTTTCGATGATCCGCCGCCTCTGGATGTGATCATTCCCTATGACGCCAGCGTCGCGGATGTGGCGCAATATGCCGATGACTATCCCGAGGTGCGGTTTCTGGACCTTGGCGTGATCGACCCGATCCGTCCGATCACGTCCGAGGCGGGCAAGCACGAGCTTTATGACCGCCGTCGCTCGGCCGGGCTGGCTGCTGCGACCGGTGACATCATCGGTATTCTCGAAGACCGAGGCCTGCCGCAATCCGACTGGGCGCGCACTATCGTGCGTCTTTATGCGGAAACCGGCAAGAACGTGATCGGCGGTGCGATTGAATGCATGGAGCCGGTCAGCCCGCTGAACTGGGCCTTCTACGTTACCGATTTCGGCCGCTATGGGCGGCCTTTTGAGACCGGCCCGGCGGATTGGGTCTCGGACGTGAACCTGACCTACAGCCGCAAGGCGCTGGATGAAACGCAGCACCTGTGGAAAGACCGCTATCATGAACCGATCGTGCATTGGCACTTGATCGAACAGGGCGAGGAGTTGTGGCTGTCGAATGAGGTGGTCGTGCATCACCATCGGCCCAAGGCAACCTTTCGGGAATTGCTGCCTGAACGGTTCGATTGGGGTCGCCTGTTTGGCGAGATCCGGGTGCGCAATCAAAGCAACGCGAAGCGTCTGATGCTGATCCTGGCTGGTCCGCTGATCCCGCCACTGCTCTGGGTGCGTCACTATAAGTTGCAGGCAAGCAAGGGGCGGGGGATGCGGTACCTCAAGGCGTTGCCTTATGTCATGTTGCTGTCCACGGCGTGGACCCTGGGCGAGGTCTGGGGTTACATCACCAAGCGCCCCTGATCGGCTGTCACCTTTGGCGGCCCGCCAGATCGTAGTAAGTCTTTTCGAATTGACGATGCACCCAATCTGGGTCGAACCGGTCCTCGCGGCTGCGTTTCAGGGCGTTCCCGGCCAAGGTTTGGCGGCGTCCTTCGTCTGACAGGACATCCGCCACGGCTGCGCAGATCGCATCGATATCGCCGATGGGCACCACCGCACCAACGCTGTCATCAATCAGTTCCACCACGCCGGAACAAGCGGTGGCCACAGCGGGTGTTCCGGCCTGAAACGCCTCGGCGATGGTGAAGGGCAGGGCCTCCCACCGCGAGGTCAGCAGGAACATGTCCGCCGCGCGCAACAGCCGGATCGGCTTATCGGTGCGGCCAATGAAATGCAGGTGCTTCCCAAGCCCATTTTGCTGTGCCAAAGCGTGTAATTGCACCTCATCCGGCCCATCACCGGCGACGACGAAGCGATAGCCGGGATGTGTCTCTTTCATCCGCGCGACGCAGTCGATCAGGATGTCGATCCCTTTCTGCGGCAGCAGGCGGGCCAGCGTGACGATCAGCCGGTCGCCATCCCCCAGCAATTCGCTCCGCAGTTGGGCGATATCCTCTGCGCTGTCCTCGGGCGGAGGGGATACGCCCAGACCGATCACCTTCAGCTTGTCCCGTGGCACATTGCCGATTGAAGCCAGATCTTCGGCGGATCGATGGCTGGGCGTGATCACCAGATCGCATTTGGCGGCAATCCGGCCGAATGCGGCGATCCGTTCGGGTTCCGATCCGTGATAGGTGACCGCCACCGGAATACGCCGCCCGGTGCGGGCCAAATTGGCAACCAACGCAGGGGCGGATTCATGGCAATGAATCAGATCGACCGGATTGCCCGCCAACCAGCGCCGCAACCGCCAGGCCGCGCTGGCCGTATGGCGCAGCCGGTTGATGATGCTGCCCCCATCGCCCGAGACATAACGGGTAGGCAGGTCCAGAAAATCCGGCTGTTGGTCAGGCCCCGCCCAGATATCGGCTGAGCCTGCCAGCGTGACGCGGTGATTGTGTGCCTGCAGCCAATCGCTCAGCCCAAGAATATGCCGGGTGATGCCGCCTAAGCCGAACTGGGTGCCCATTTCGACGACATGAAGAGGGTCTAAGGGGGGATCGGTCTGCATCTGAAGCGGGTTCGGGCCAATTTTCTGAATTATTTCCCGATCATAGCATGCGCGTCGCATTTGCACATGCTGTGCTCACGACCCATAGCAGCCCGTATGTATGTGCAGCATGTCCGCAACACCGGGGGCGAACCGAAGGTCAGCGCGGCTTGGGACTTTTGCTTGCGCCGACGATCGTGTTTCATACCGGAAAGTCATTGGTAATCCGGTACAATTCGCATGCAGTCTTTGCGCATTTTAATGTTCACCACATTTTACCCACCCTATTCCTTTGGCGGTGACGCTGTCGGGATTCAACGCATGGCCCGGGCGCTGGTGGCGCGCGGGCATGACGTGACCGTGGTGCATGACGAAGACAGCTATCTGATCCTTGGTGGCCAACCCCAGCCCGAAGGCGACCCCGACGGGGTACGGCGGATCGGGTTGCGCAGCCGCAATGGCATGTTGTCGAACCTGCTGACCCAACAGCTTGGCCGGCCCGTCATACACGCCGCCCGCATCCGCCAGATCCTGGACGAGCGGCAGCCGGACATCATCTGGCACAACAACACCTCGCTGATCGGCGGCCCCGGTCTGTTGCCGATGGGCGAGGGGCTGAAAGTCTACGAGGCGCATGAGCACTGGCTGGTCTGTCCGACCCATGTTCTGTGGCGGCATGGGCGCGAGCTGTGCGACGAGCGCCAATGCCTGCGCTGCGTGCTGAACTACAAACGCCCGCCGCAGCTGTGGCGCTATACCGGCGCACTGGACCGGGCGCTGGATCACATGGATCTGATCATCGCTAAAAGCGAATTCAGCCGTGCCAAACACCGCGAATTCGGCCTGCGTCAGGACATGCAGGTGCTGCCCTATTTCCTGCCCGATCTCGACCAGAACGCCCTGCCGGAACCGGCAGCGCATGACCGCCCCTATTTTCTGTTTGTTGGGCGGCTGGAACAGATCAAAGGGCTGCAGGACGTGTTCCCGGCCTTTGAGCGTTACCCGGATGCCGATCTGCTGGTTCTCGGCGATGGCGATTATGCGGATGCGCTGAAAAGCCAAGCCGCAGGCAATGACCGGGTCAAATTCCTTGGCCGCAAAACACTGGAAGAGCTCAACGCCTACTACCGCGGTGCCATCGGGCTGATCGTGCCGTCGGTTTGTTATGAAACTTTCGGCATCATCCTGATTGAAAGCTTCCGGCTGGGCACACCGGTCATCGCCCGTCGCCTAGGCCCATTCCCCGAGATCGTGGAACGAGCAGGGGGCGGATCGCTGTTTGAAACCGAAGATGATCTGATTACTGCGATGCGCGATCTACAGCACCAGTCGGACCGGCGCACGGGGCAGGGAGCTTCGGCGCGCAAGGCTTTTCTGGATATCTGGCATGAGACCTCGGTGCTTCAGGCTTACGGGGCCGCATTGGCCCGCGCGGCGCATGGCAACGGCAATCGCACGCTGGCTCAGGCGCTCGAGGCCGGAGCATTCGAAAGCGGCGCTCGGGAAGCCTTTTACACCTGACAAAGGTGTCAGGGGACGAGCATGCCAATCCGATGGGCGTTGGCCATGACCGAGAAGGTGATGGTTGTGGCCGGAATGCTGGGCAGGTTTGAAGCATCGACAAGATGCACCCGTGACAACCCTTTGGGCCGTCCCAGGATATCAGATTGCCCTGCACCGGGGGATTTGGCCATGGGGACCGAGCCGCCGACGTGAAAGCTGGATCCCACCTCGCCCGGGCGGCGGGCAAAAGCCAGCGGTATGAGCCCGGCGCGTTTCAGGACCTGCGCCAATCGGGACGTCGCCTGCCCCATGACCCTTTCGGTTGCGTCATTGGCCTGTACGGCTGGGACCAGCCGTCTGTCAGTGGCCAGCGTCAGATCGATCCGGGCGGAATGGGCCGAATGCAGAAACGCCTGCGCCACGACCAACCGCCGCGCCAGCATCCGCCACAGGGGCCCCGACCCGGGCAGTTTGGTGCCATAGCTGTTGATCAGGTCATGGGCGTAGAATTCGTTCCAGGTATAGACCTGCGCATGGATCAGATGCGGAGAGATCTCGGGGGCGTCCAGCTCGACAAAAATCTGCGGCAGGGTGTGGTAGGGCCTGTGGTCCGGGCGGCGCGTTGCGCGCCAGCGGTGCAGGCTGGGCAGAAAGAAATGCTGGCTGTCCTGTAGTTGCAAGCGGGCTGCGGGGTCCGGTGACGACGTCAAAAACAGCCGCGCCGTTTCCAGAACCCCGGTGGCCACAAAAAGGCGACTGGCTTGCAAGGCCTCGCCATCCTCCAGCGTTACGGTGACATGGTCGGGGTGTTCCTCGAACCGGCGGGCCAGACCTGTGCGGTATTGAAAACCCGGGTTATGGCGCAATTCAGCCAGCGTTTTCTGGGCGGAATAGATATAGCCCCAAGGGCATCCATGCAGACACTGGCCGCAATATTGGCATCCGGGGTCAACGGCCAGACGCGCCAGTCCGACATGGGCACCCAAGTCTGACAGGCTGGATTTCTGGCTGTCCCAACGTTGCAACATTTGCTGCGCCTGTGGGGAGGGGGGCAGTGGCACCCGGCCCTGCATCGACAGGGCGGGGAACAGGGTCTGCAATGCATCCTGCCGCCCGCTTATGGGGAGAAATTCGGCGACGGCGCGGTAATGCGGGACCAGATCGTCAATTCCAATCGGCCAGTCGGCGATGTCCTCGGCGCGGTTGGGCAGAACCGCCGAGCCCCAGAGGTTGGACAGCCCGCCCACCGCGTGCGAGGCGCGCAGTCCGATCCGGTCGGGGCACACCAGCGTCTCGGCCCCCGGAACCATGGCGAAATCCGACCCGAAGCGGCGCACCTGCCCGGGGGGCGTGTCGAATTGCGGCGCCTGCCAGCTCTGGACATCACCGGCAGTCCAATTGTCAGGGCCCGAGGCAGCCAGCCTTTTGCTGTGGTCCAGCGCCGGGGCCTCTAGCCTGCCGCCGCCGTCCAGCATCAGAACCTGACGGCCCCGGGCCAGAAGGGCCACGGCCACGGACACACCCGCCGGCCCCGATCCGATGACCAGATCAGTCACGAGTCAGAACCGGACCGGTCACGCGGAAACCGGGCGTTTCATCTCGGCGACAATGTCGTCGATGATCTGCTGCAGCGATCGCATCGGGCGGAACCCGGTCACGCGCTGCAGTTTCGAGACATCGGGCAGGCGGCGCTGCATATCCTCGAACCCTTCGGGATAGACGGTGTCATACGGCACGCATTGGATCTCTGAACTAGACCTGGTGGTGCGGATGACCTGCTCGGCCAGGGCGCGGATCGTGACCTCCTGATCGGTGCCGACATTGAAGACATCGCCGCGTGCCTCGGAGAGGGTCATCAGCCGGCACATGGCCTCGACCACATCGGCGACATGGCCGAAACAGCGCGATTGCTCACCGGTGCCGTGCACCATCAGGGGCGTGCCCTCCAGCGCAGATTTCACGAAGTTTGGCAGCACCATGCCATAGCGCCCTGTCTGGCGCGGGCCGGTGGTGTTGAAAAAGCGCAGAACCGTGACCGGCAGGTTGGATTCCCGCGCATGGGCCAGCGCCAGAAACTCGTCCAGCGTCTTGGCGCAGGCATAGGACCAGCGCAGGTTGCGGGTGGCGCCGATGGTCAGATCGCCCTCTTCCTGAAACGGGAAATTGGTGCTTTTGCCATAGACCTCGGAACTGGAGGCGATGAAGGTATGCGTCTTGTTCACCAGCGCCGCATCCAGCACATTCTCGGTCCCGGCCACATTAGTCAGGATCGACCGGCTGGGTTCGTCCATGATCAGCTTGACGCCGACAGCGGCGGCCAGATGAAATACCACATCCGCCGGGTCGACCAGTTCGGCGACCAGCTGGCGGTCAAGGATGCTGCCTTTGACAAAGGTGAACTCCGGGTGGTCGGCCACGGTGGCGAGGTTGGACATCAACCCGGTTGACAGGTCATCAAGGATCGTGACCCGATGCCCCTCGGCGATCAGCCGTTCCGTCAGATGGGACCCTATGAACCCGGCACCGCCGGTAATCAGAATATGCATGTGTGTGTACCAGTCACTATGTAAGAACCACTTTTACCACGATTTTCCCCGCACCATCGCGCGAACCCCGCGCATCATCTTGCGAGCCGCAAGATAGGGGCCACCGTACCCGGCCAGATGCGCCTGCCAGCGGGCAAGGTTGTTGAAATAGAACATCTCGAGCCGGGGCAGATCGTGGATGTCATCCCCGGGCCCGGCCACGCCCAGCCTGGTGCCGACCGAACTGTCGTAATGCTGCGCGATCCGGGCGCGCACATCCGGGTTCGATGCGCCGTAAGGCGGTGCGAAATGCCGGATGGGCTGGCCCAGCCGCGCGGCAACGTCCTGACCCGAGCCTGCGACCTCTTCCTCCAGCGTCTCGGGGTCCAGTGCGGAAAGATCCGGGTGATTGACACTATGCGCGCCAAAACAGACCCCTTCGGCGGCCAGCGCCTGAACCCGATCCCACCCCATCAGCGGGCGGGGCGGGATATTGCCCCCGGCCCAGCTGTCGGTGCCGCCCATCAGGCCCGAGGGCAGATAGACGATCGGGCAGAAGCCATGATCGCGCAGGATCGGCCAGGCGGTATCGGCGAAATCCTGGAACCCGTCATCGAAACTGATGATGACCACACGGAGGGCAGGCGGGTTGGGCAGCGCATCCGGGGTCACCACCGGCAGGCCGGATGCGGCCAGCGCCTGCATCTGTGCGGCAAAGATATCCGGCGCAATCGAGGTCGGCCCCGGCGCATCCGAGATCGAATGATACATCAGGATATCGGCCTGCCAGGCGGGCATGGTCAGTCTTCCACCACATGGGTGGCAAAGACCTCGCGGTATTTGTTCCATTTCGCGCGGTCGACATAGCCCTTGCCGTCAATGCAATCCGCCGCACCATAAGCCATGGCAAAAGCGTGGTGCGTATTATCGTGCGCAAAAAGGCCCTGCCGTCCAAATACGAGCAATCCGTCCATATCTGAGAACCATTGATCCACCGTATCAAACCGCTCTTCATAACCCACATCGTAAACCGGATAGGCATGGCTCAGCCGTCGGGTTTCGCAGCGGCGCACCGGTACCGTGACGGGCAAGCCCAGCTGGCCCAGCCATTTGGTGAATTCCTGCCCCAGTTCCTCGTCGGACATGGACCACCATTTTTCATCCGGGTCGCAGGGCAACTCGGCACACAGAACGGTGACGCCCTTCGGCTCGCCACTGGCGTTATAGTTCTTGGGCTCTGACATGCGGCTGATCGGGATCGACAGTTCGGGGAAGTAATGCGCATCGAACTCGGTGAACTGGTCGGTCTCAAGCACCAGGTACAGCAGGATCATGCCGCGGAACCGGATCGCGCGGGCGGCTTCGACCACCTTAGCCGGAGCATCGCCAATCAGGCGCGTCAGCCCGGTCAGCGGGATGGTCGACAGGATCAGATCGCCGGTCATGCGCCGCTCGCCGTCTTCGTCGCGGATCGTCAATCCGGTGATGCGATTGCCGTCCCGCTCGATGGCGGTGATCTCGGTGTTGAACAGGAAGCTGGCCCCGTTGCTTTCCGCACTGTTCCGCATCGCGTCCGAGATTTGTCCGAACCCCTTGCGCGGATAAAAGAACCGACCCGCCGTCTCGCTGCGCAGTCCCGGCAGCAGGCGCAGCATCTTCATCAGGATCTTGCCGACCGAGCCGCTGCCCACCCGCCGTTCTGCCAGTTTCACCGCCAGCTTGTCCGGATCCAGACCCCAAAGCTTGCGTACGTAAGGGAAATAGAAATTGTCCGAAATCGTCGGTCCCAGCCCGTCATAGAGCACGGTCGAGAACGTTTCGGGGCCTTCGCTTTTTTTGCGGAAGGGCTTCAGCGCCATGTCCCCGATCAGCGACGCGGCAAAGGGTTTGGGCAGGCGTAACAGCGCATCGGTCAGTTTCAGCGGAAAGTGAATCCATTTGCCGCCCAGCCGGATGCGCCCATGGCGGGGGCGCAGCAGCAAGTCGTCCCCCAGCAGGGCTTTTACATCGGCCAGAACCTCGGGCTCGGCCGCCGGATGAAACCGGTGCGAGCCATAGTCGCAGATCACACCTTCGACCGGGAACGAGGCCGAATTGCCCCCCGCGACAGGCGCACGTTCGATCACGGTGACTTTGGCCTGCCCGGTCAGAGCATGGGCAGCGGCCAGACCAGCCGGTCCGGCGCCGAGGATGATGATTTCAGGCTTGTCGCCATTGGGTCGGGAAACATCCGTCACTTGCACTCTTCCTTCTGGGAACTTGCCGGGGTGCTGAACCGCATCCCGGACATGGTCAGAACCAGCGCGCCTAACCCGCCCGCCGTGAACAAAATAACTTGCCAGACCAGCCCGGCGGCCACGACCGCGGCGGCGCTGGCACCAAAGGGGGCCAGAAAACCGGCCAGCGTCGCCTCGCGCAGGCCGAGCCCGTTCAGGGATACCGGCAGCACGGCAATGATCTTGGCCAGTGGCCAGGCGAATATCCATGGGCCCGCCGCCACATCGACCCCCGCCGCAATGGCCAGCCACCAGGCCAGCAGGATCAGCAACAGCTGAATCAGCACAGATGCGATGAAAGCTACAGCCAGCGTTCCGGGCTTGCGCCCCATCCCGGCCAGCGCCTCGGACAGACGATGGGCAAAGCCTTTGCCGGGCAGGGACGGCACATAGCGCCAGGGAAGGGGCAGCAGGCGCGGCAAAGCGACCATGCCCACCAGCGCCGCCAGCAAGACCAGAGCTACAGGCCAGATCATATGCCCGCCCGCAGCGCTTTCCCATGTCAGGATCAGCCCCAGACAAGAGAGTGTCAGCAGGGCCACCATGTCGATCAGCCGATCCACGGTTGCGCCCGCAACAACCCGCGCGCCGTCCTTCATTGCCGCTTGCGCCAGGCCGGCGCGTACCGTGTCACCTCCGATTGCTCCGGGCAGGCACAGATTGGCCGCCAATCCGCCAAAATGCGCCCGGATGGCCAGCGGAGCCGCAAATCCGCGCCCCAGAAGCAGCCACCATTTCAGCGCCGCCGCGACATGGGCCAGCAGGAACAGGACCAGCACGCATAGAAATACCCAGATCGGGATTGCCTTCAGCGCGGCCACGATTGCATCAGCAGGCAGAATCCAGAACAGGATCGCCAGCACCACGACCGATCCGGCAACCCGGATCAGCCAGCGCCGTTGACTTTGATCGGAAAGCATACCGCCGCTCCTGTCAGGGTCTCAGATGCAGCCGCGAGATCATGTCGGCGATCAGCCCCAGCGACCAGATCATGATCGCCGCCAGGAACGAGAACACCGCCGTTTCACTGAGGTTCCAGTAGAACATGTCGATAATGAATTTCACTGTGCCCAATGTGAAAAACGCCAGACCCAGCGGGATGAACACCCGCAGCGGATTGAACAGCGTGCTGATGCGCAGGATCAGGATGATGAAGTTCAGGAAATCAATCGGCCGGATTTTCGACTTGCCCACCCGTTTGCCATATTCGATCGGCGTATAGATCATCCGCTTGCCATTCGAGGTCATGCACAGCGTGATCGTGGTGGTGAACGAGAAGTTCTGCGGCAGCAGCGGCAGAAATGGGATCAGCTCGGATTTGCGGAACACGCGCAGGCCCGAGTTCAGATCGTTGATCTTGCGCTCGGCCAGGAACGACGCAAAGGCGAACAGGAATTTCTTGGCCGGTCTGCGCAGCAGCGGCACGTTTTTCATCGCCGCCCCCCGGTCGCCGACCACCATGTCCTGATCGCGGCACATAGCCAGCATGCAGGGCAGGTAGCGTGCGGGATAAGTGCTGTCGGCGTCTAGAATGGCGACATACTCATACTGCGCCATCCGCACGCCACGCTTGAGGCTGGCACCGTAGCCTGAATTCACATCGTTGAAGGTGACGGTGGCTCCGCTGGCTTCGGCCTCGGCGCGGGTATTATCCTGGCTGGCATCGTCCACCACGATGATCTCGTAGGGGATGCCCAGCGGTTCAAGGTGGGTGCGCACATCCTCGACCGTGTGGCGCACGGCGTTTTCTTCGTTATAGGCAGGGATGACCACGCTCAGGCTCATGCCTGAGGTGTCCGGCGCACCGGTTGTGGTGTTGTCCGGGGTGATCTGCTCGGCAACCTTGTTCATGAAAATGGAAACCCTTTACGTACTTAATAATTATTCTGCCCGGCCTGGCCCGCATGGCACATGTGATATTCAGAGCGCGACGGGCGCAATTTCCTCTGCTGCCAATAGTATTCAAACACAGGCATGCTGAATATAGACAATAATTTTGACCAAATTCGATCTTTCTGGCGTCAGCTATTGTACAGCGCCTACAGTTTGCAATTCCTGCCGATTTTCCAGAAAGGGGATGAGGGTTTCAACGGCTTCCTTGAGCGCGCGCCAGCGTATTGGCAGGTTTTCCAATATGTTCGGCCATTTTGGGCTATGGTCATGGCGCCGCGAATGTTTCCGAATTCGCCCTTATAGGGGCTAAAGGGCTGGTTTGATTTCAAAATGGCTGAAAAATTCAGATTTGCAGCGCGGCGACGTGTTGGTGAGATATTGGGACATTGGCAGGATACGCCAAATGCCTGCGACGTTTGTCCGAAAGGGTCCGAGAATGAAGGCTGGTAGACAGCAGCAGCCAAAAACTAAAGATCAGGAAGGGTCGTGATGTCTCTGGGGCAGCGTTTCGCCAGCGGCGTTGCCTGGATGTCCGTCGGCGTTTGGGCCGAGCAGGCCTTCAATTTCATCATCATCGCCATTCTTGCGCGGTTACTTGGGGCCGAGGCTTTTGGCTTGCTGGCGATGGCCGCGGCCTTTGTTCTGTTTTCGGAATTCCTGGTGCGCGAGTCGATCTCGGACATCCTGCTGACCCATGATGAACTGTCCCCGGACCGGTTGGATTCGGTGTTCTGGATTCTGGCGCTGCTGGGCGGAATTCTGATGACCGTGCTGTTTCTGGCCGCAGGTCCGGTTGCACGGTTTTACGGCGAAGACGTGGTGCAGGATCTGCTGGTCGGGCTGTCGCCCACGGTCATGATGATCGCGCTGACCGCCGTTCCCGTGGCAATCCTGCGGCGTGAAATGAAGTTTCGCGTGCTGGCCCTGCGGGCCATTGCCGGTGCCGTCGTCGGCGGCATCGTCGGCATCG
>NZ_WQGD01000018.1:0-94276 GCF_013034475.1 Ruegeria sp. HKCCA6837 | reverse complement strand
AATCAACCAACTTACCTCCCAACTCAACATGCAACGAATACAAGGGAGTGCGTTTAATGTCGGACATAGTTCTCACCTTTCGATCAGCGGGATTGGTCGCGAACGACTGTGACTGTGCAATGCGCATTGCGCACCACACGGGCCAGGTTCGGGCCGATCTCGTAATTCGGGAAATCGCCTTTGGTCGAGGCCATGATGATCAGGTCAAAGCCATCCTTGTAAGCGAGTTTCAGGATTTCGCGGTATACGCTGCCTTCTTCGATGTGAACGTTCACGTCCGAGGCATTGCCATGATCTAGGATAGCCTGAACTTCATTGCGCACATGATCCCGAGCACCCGCGCCATAGTTGGCGGGCAGGTTCGGCAGCTGGATGATCTCGGGGATGACGGCAACTGCGTGCAGCTCGGCACCATAGAACTTGGCCTGTTCCAGTGCGAGCGGCAGGGCATTCTTCCACGAGCGGTCGTCGGTGTGATCAATTGGCAGCAGGATTTTCGTGGCCATCACGTCTCTCCTCGAGATATGGATTTATGTTTTAAAACCGGGGGGCCAGTTTGGCCCCCCGCATTCGTCATGGCCGAGCTTATTCGGCAGCTTGACCGCCGGGCTCTTCCGATTGACCGTTCGATGCGAAGAACTCTTTCGTCAGCTTGAAGACGATCGGGCTCAGCAAGGCCAGTGCAATAAGGTTTGGGATAGCCATCATGGCGTTAAGTGTATCCGCCAGTAGCCAGACAAAACCCAGATCTGCTGTTGCGCCGAAGTAAATCGCGACGATCCACAGGATGCGGTAAGGCAGCAGGGATTTAACACCCAGCAGAAACTCAACGCATTTCTCGCCATAGAAGGACCAACCCAGGATAGTGGTGAACGCAAAGATCGACAGAGCGATGGCAATCAGGTACCCACCGATTCCCGGCAGAGTGGTTTCAAAGGCCAGCGACGTCAGAGCTGCGCCGGAAATCGCCTTGTATCCTTCGGTTTCACCATTCGCGACGAAATCCGCGACCGACGCATCCAATGCGCCCGAAGCGATGATCGCCAGACCTGTGATCGAGCACACGATGATCGTGTCGATAAATGTCCCCAGCATCGCGATCAGGCCCTGATTTACAGGTCCCTTGGTCTCGGCTGCGGCATGGGCGATCGGGGCAGAACCCAGACCGGCTTCGTTTGAGAAGACACCGCGCGCCACACCAAAGCGGATGGCAAGCCACACTGCTGCACCAGCTGCGCCGCCCTTGGCAGCCCAAGGCGTGAACGCATAAGTGAACACATCGCTCAGCGCGGCGCCGATTGAACCGATGTTGATCAGCAGAACCAGCAGGCCCGCAACGATGTAGGCGATGGCCATAAACGGAACCAGTTTACCTGCAACCGCACCGATGCGAGTGATACCACCCAGAATAACGGCGGCGGTCAGGATCATCAGCACAATACCAGTAATCGATTCATTGATGCCGAAGTTTGTTTCCAGAACCTGTGCTACACCGTTGGCTTGAACGCCATTGCCGATGCCGAAGGCCGCGATACCGCCGAACAAAGCGAAGGCAACACCCAGCCAGGCCCATTTCGCGCCCAGACCGTTTTTGATGTAGTACATCGGGCCGCCGACATAGTTGCCCAGCTCGTCTTTTTCACGGTATTTCACCGCGCAGACAGCCTCGGCATATTTGGTGGCCATGCCCACCAGGGCGGTCATCCACATCCAGAACAAGGCGCCCGGACCGCCCAGGAAGACAGCAGTGGCCACACCGGCAATGTTACCTGTACCGATGGTCGCCGACAGCGAGGTCATCAGCGCGTTGAACGGGCTAATCTGCCCTTCGCCCTGACCTTCACGGCCTTTGAACAGCAGGCTGAAGCCCGTGCCGATGCGCAGGATCGGCATGAATTTCAGACCAACCTGTAGGAAGAAGCCGACGCCAAGGATGAGCGCCAGCATCCACGGCCCCCATACGACGCCATTAATGGCCCCTGTGATTGAAGTTAACGCTTCCATGGTTTCCCTCCCATTTGCGTTTGGTTACGCCCTGTTTGCGATGGCCCGCTGGCGGGCTTGCTTAAGAGCAGCGAAGTCTTCGTCCGCGTGGAACGATGAACGGGTCAGCGGGGTTGCCGACACGTGTAGGAAGCCCTTGGAACGTGCGATCTGTTCCAGTTGGGCGAACTCCTCCGGTGACCAGAACCGGTCAATTGGATGATGTTTCGGGGTCGGTTGCAGGTATTGGCCAACCGTCAGAAAATCGACTTGAGCGGCGCGCAGGTCATCCATGACCTGCCGCACGTCATTCAGGCTTTCACCCAAGCCCACCATCAGGCCGGATTTTGTGAAAATCTCGGGATTGGCGCGTTTCGCATCATCCAGAAGACGCAGCGAAGTATAATACCGCGCACCGGGACGCACTGTCGGATAAAGATGCGGCACAGTTTCCAGATTGTGGTTGAAAACATCCGGTGCCGCGTCAAATACGATATCTGAAGCAGTGCCTTTTCCAAGAAAATCAGGGGTCAAAACCTCGACCGTGGTGCCCGGGTTCTGATGACGCACGGCGCGAATGGTCTGCGCGATATGTTCAGCCCCGCCATCGTCCAGATCATCGCGGTCGACCGAGGTGATGACCACATGACGCAGGCCCAGTTTCTTCACCGCCGCGGCAACCCTACCCGGTTCAAACGCATCCAGCGCATCGGGACGGCCAGTGGACACGTTGCAGAAGGAACAACCGCGTGTGCAGACCTCTCCCATGATCATCATGGTGGCGTGACGCTTGGACCAGCACTCGCCGATGTTGGGGCACGCAGCCTCTTCGCAAACGGTCGCCAGGTTATGTTCGCGCATCAGGCGGCGGGTTTCGTAATACTCGGCGCTATCGCCCTTTTTCTTGCGAATCCACTTGGGTTTGCGCGGGATGACACTGTCAGCCTTTTTGGCCTTTTCAGGGTGGCGAGGGCGAAGCTGGATAGTCATCTGGCTGCTCTTTCTTACGCGTGGATTGCGCGGCCCAGGGCGTCCAGGCAGGCTTCTTTGACCGCCTCCCCCATAGCCGGGTGTGCATGACAGGTTGAGGCGACCTCGGACACGGTGGCGCCTTTGGTCATCGCAAGAACCAGTTCGGCGATCAGATCACCACCATGAGCACCGCAGATATGTGCACCCAGAATTTTGCCATTCAGATCGGCTATCACCTTGACTGCGCCGTCGGTTTCCCCGGTAGAGCGTGCGCGCGAATTCGCCATGAACGCGAACTTGCCGACTGCGTATTCGGTACCCGCGTCTTTCAGCGCTTCTTCGGTCAAGCCCACCGAGGCGACCTCGGGGTCGGTATAAACCACACCCGGAACAGTGTTGTAATCGACGTGAGCCGTTTCACCGGCCAGCATTTCGACACAGGCAACGCCGTCCTCTTCGGCTTTGTGCGCCAGCATCGGGCCGGGAACACAGTCACCGATCGCATAGACGCCAGGAACCGAGGTCTGGAACGTGCCGTCAACTTCAATAAAGCCGCGCGGGCTCACAGCGATGCCAAGGTCTTCAAGACCCAGCCCGCGTGTAACGGGGCGGCGACCGACGGCGATCAGAACCTTGTCGGCCTCAATCACCTCTTCTTTGTCTTTGCCCACACGATCCACGGTCAATGTCAGACCAGTCGTGGTTTCTTCAACGGATTTCAGCGCACGCCCCAACTGAAACTTCAAACCGCGCTTGCTGAGCGCGCGCTGCGCCAATTTGGCTATTTCACCGTCAATGCCGGGCAGGATGCGGTCCAGATACTCAATAACTGTGACCTTGGCTCCCAGACGTGCCCAGACCTGACCCAGTTCCAGACCAATAACGCCAGCTCCGATCACCACCAGATGATCCGGCACGCTGTCCAACGCAATCGCGCCGGTCGAACTCAGGACGTTCTGCTCGTCAATCTCGATGCCGGGCAATGGGGTAGGCTCGGACCCCGTAGCAATCAGGATGTTCTTGGTCTCATGAACCTCGTCGCCCGCCTTGACTTGACCGGCTGCGGGAATGGTGGCCCAGCCTTCGATCAGATCAACTCCGTTTTTCTGAAACAAGAACGCAATGCCCTTGGTCAGATCGCCAACGATCTTGTCCTTGCGCCCCATCATCGCGGGTACATCAATGCTGGCCTCCCCGACCGCAATGCCATGGGAGGAGAAATGGGAGAGTTCGGCAAATTTCGCCGAGGAGTTCAGCAACGCTTTGGAGGGTATGCACCCGACGTTCAGACAAGTGCCACCCAGAGCCCCGCGACCCTCGACGCAAGCCACTTTCATACCCAGCTGGGCCGCACGGATCGCGGCGACATAGCCGCCTGGCCCTCCGCCGATGACAATCAGGTCGTAAGTCATTTCGTCGTCTTTCAGTAAATCGGATAGCTGGCGCAGAGCGCGCGGACTTTTTCGCGGGTCGCCTGTTCGACAGCGGCATCACCTTCGGGCGACTTAGCCAATGCGTCCAGAACATCGCCAATCAGGTTGCCAATCTGTTTGAATTCTTCCGCCCCAAAGCCACGGCTGCATCCGGCAGCGGTACCCAGTCGAATACCGCTGGTAACGGTTGGCTTCTGAGGATCACCCGGAACGCTGTTTTTGTTGCAGGTAAACCCGGCACGCTCCAACGCGGCTTCGGCATCTTTGCCGATTACGCCGATTGGGCGCAGATCGACCAGCATCAGGTGGTTCTCGGTACCACCAGAAACGATGTCACATCCCCGTGCGATCATCACATTGGCCAGCGTCGAAGCACTATCGACCACGCGCTGCATGTATTCTTTGAATTCAGGCTTCAGCGCCTCGCCAAACGCAACCGCCTTACCCGCGATCACATGCATCAACGGGCCGCCCTGAAGACCGGGGAACACGGCCGAATTGATCTTTTTCGCCAGCGCTTCGTCATTGGTCAGGATGATGCCTCCGCGCGGGCCGCGCAGGGTTTTATGCGTGGTCGACGTGACAACATGCGCATGCCCAATGGGTGAAGGGTGCAAACCGGTTGCAACCAGACCCGCGATATGGGCCATGTCGGCCAGTAGCCATGCGCCGACCTCGTCCGCGATGGAACGGAAACGGGCAAAGTCGATCTTTTGCGAATAAGCCGACGCACCTGCGATGATCAACTGCGGTTTTTCAGCCTTGGCCAAGGCTTCGACTTGGTCATAGTCGATCAGGCCGGCCTCGGTCAGGCCATATTGGATCGGCCGGAACCATTTGCCTGATTGCGCCGGCTTCGCCCCGTGGGTCAAATGACCGCCAGCATCCAGAGACATGCCCAGAATTGTATCGCCCGGGCTTAACAGTGCCAGTTTGACTGCGCCATTTGCCTGCGCACCGGAATGCGGTTGCACGTTGGCGTATTCGCACCCGAACAGTTTCTTCAAACGGTCGATGGCCTCGGATTCGACCTCGTCTACATATTCACACCCGCCATAATACCGGCGGCCCGAATATCCTTCGGCGTATTTGTTGGTCAGGACCGAGCCCTGCGCCTCGATCACGGCCTGAGAGACGATGTTCTCGGATGCGATAAGCTCAATCTGCTCGGCCTGGCGCGCGCCCTCGCGGTCAATCGACGCAGCGATGACAGGATCAGCCTCTTTCAGCGACGTTTTGAACATGGTTTCTTCCTCCGCTTTCGAATCCTGAATTCGAAACTTTGTTTCCTATAGTGGAATTTCGCTCAACTAGGCAACACAATTCTCATATTCGTGATATTGCGTGCGTATAGGGGAATCTGTACCCTACGATAAATTGGGAGGAAAATGATGGGCGACGACCATTGGAATGAAGGTTCAGTCCAAGACGAAGAGGACGAAGGCGCGGCGTTGGGCCGGTCCATTCGCGATGCACGGCGGGAAAAAGGCTGGACTTTGGAAGAGGCCGGGCGCGCTGCGGGAATCGGTCGCTCGACTCTGTCGAAGATTGAAAACAACCAGACCAAACCAAGTTTCGAGATCGTGCGCCGTCTGACCCAGGCGCTGGACATGAACCCCCCACAATTGTTTTTGGAGTCGGGTCAGTCAGGCATAGCAGGGCGGCGCGATTTCACCGCCAAAGGTCAGGGCGACACGCGAGAAACCGCCACTTACCTGCACGAACTTTTGTGCTCGGATCTGACCAGCAAACGCATGTTGCCCTATATCGCAACAATCCGGGCGCGAGACATATCAGAATTCGATCCGCTGGTTCACCATTCGGGCGAAGAATTCATGTATGTCCTCAGCGGTGAGCTGATTTTCCTGTCCGAGCATTACCGACCACTTCCAATGAAAGCCGGGGATTCGCTCTATTATGACAGCGGAATGGGGCATGGTTGTATTTCGACCAGCAAAGAAGACGCAAAGGTGCTTTGGGTCTCGCTGGAGTGAACCCACCTTGGCCCGCCAAGGTGCAGGACGCGCAATTCAGATCAGTGCCGGTTGCCCCTCTTTTTGGCAAAAGACATCTTGTCTACCGGTCTGCGCGCAGTAACGGTCGCTCTGCCATGGCTTGTATGTTCGAGGGCACCAACCCTTGCGCCAGCGCTTTGGCGCGTTCGCCATGGAATTGCGATGTGAAAATCTGCCCGTTGTGGCGCTTTGGGCGTCGCGCCAATCCTTTCCCGACACAATGTGAGACACCGAATTTCTCGCCAGCGCGCGAGGTCCCCGCCTCGATTCAACGGTTTGGGCAGTGCTGGTTTCAAGAGACACCTAGATCTCTGCTGTCTGACAGCCTGAACTTTCTTTGAAAGTATCGGCAATCTCGCAAGGCCCGTTTCAGGTGCCTTGCTGTGGCTTGTCGCGACATCAGCTTGTCGCGGGATTGATATACTGCTGATCCGGCCCGCAATAGGCATGGGGCATGATACGCGCATTAAATGAAAGCTGGGCCCTGTTTTTGGGGATGCTCATGCTGATGGTTGCCAATGGCCTGTTGGCGACCTTGCTTACAATTCGCGGCGCAAGTCTTGGGTTCAGTGATTTTACCATCTCGGTCATGCAAGCAAGCTATCCGCTGGGCGCGCTGGCCGGAACGGCCATGGCGCCGCGTCTGGTGGAAAACGTCGGGCACATCCGGGCATTTTCCGCACTTGCGTCACTGGTTTCTATCGCGGCGATCGTACACCTGCTGACCAGCGATGCCATCAGTTGGAGCGTGATGCGCTTTTTGGGAGGGTTTTGTTACCCGGGTCTTTACGTCATCACCGAAAGCTGGCTGAACGCCAAATCCGAAAACAATACGCGGGCGCAAGTGCTGTCGCTCTATTTCATCATCCAACTTGCGGGACCAGCGTTGGGTACGGCTCTTGTTGGCTTTCCTGATCCTACTGGCAATCTCTTGTTCGGAACCGTCTCGATCCTGATTTCGCTGTCGATCGTGCCATTGCTTTTGTCAGGCAACAAAGCACCGGACTATACCGTCCCAGAGCGCATGCCAGTCACACGGTTGTACAAGGTCTCTCCCATCGCGGTTATTGGAATTGTGTTGGTCAGTATCGGTGTTTCCGCACACTATATCACCCTGCCCTTGTATGCCCTGCAACAGGGGTTCTCGGCTGCGCAGGCATCGGGCGCTTTGGTGGCTGCCTTGATTGCTGGTGCCGTCGTGCAATACCCGGTGGGTTGGATTTCAGACCACACCGACAGGCGCTATGTTGTTATTGGTCTGGGCGTTATCGTCTTGGTGTCGGGTCTTTGGATGGCAGCCAACACGTCGCCCGAATACATTGTCTTCGGCTTTGTAGTGATTGCAATCGGTTTGTACCCGACCTACTCAATCCTGACCGCTCATGCGAATGATCAGCTCCGCCTGTCTCAGATCGTACCCGCCAGCGGCACCATGGTTTTGCTGCTGAACATCGGACTTCTCATCGGAACCATATTGGGTCCAAACGCCATTTCCCTGTTCGGAGGCAGGGGATTGCAGTTTCTTTTAGCCAGCATCGGGCTTTCTGTTGCCGTGATCGCATTGATCCGGCGCGTCAAGGTTGCCGCGCCTGCCGAGACCGGAGAAGTGCAGGTTGTGGGCATCATCGGCGCGACACAACCGGGCGTCTTGCAAGCGGAAACCTTGGTACAGGAAGAGGAAGCAAGTTTTAATGAGGAAGCTGGCACAGAGGGCCGTGCTTAATACAATTAGACAGTTTGGCTAATCCTTGGACACAGCCGGATGGTACGCGACAGAGGTCCGGATTTCGTCAACGAACAGATCAATCAACCGCTTTCTGGGACTGTCGGCGCGCAGCAAAACGCCCAGCGCGCGGGAAACGGGTTTGCCACCTAGCGGGATTTTTCGCAATCGGCCGAATTCCGGATCGGGCATACACAGGTTGGGCACGATTGAGACACCCAAGTTATGGGCCACCATACTTGTGAGGTCTTCGAGCGATTTCATTTCCATGGCATAGCTCACCCGGATTCCGCTCTGGGCAAGCCACGTGTCGGCCAGAACACCGACCATCCCATCCCGGGCGTGTCGGACGAAAGGTTGTGTTGCAAGGATTTGGATCGGATCAGTTTCGGTCACCTCGGGCGATGTCACCAGAACCAGTTCTTCGGTCGCAAAAAGATGCCATTCCAGATCCGGCGTCAGAGTTTCTGGCGCGCTCAGCACCGCCGCATCGATCACGCCACGCTCTACCTGCGTCTGAAGATCTCCGGACAGAGCCGACGTCACATGGACTCGTAGCTCTGGATAGGCCTCCAGCAATCGCCGGACGGTGACCGGGATTAAGTTGCGAATGGTCGATGACACAGCGCCCAGATTAAACTCACCGCCGAAAGCCGTGTCACCAACCACACCGTCCAGGATTGTGTCATAGGCGCGCACCAGATCTCTGGCCTTGGGTACCAGCGCCCAGCCGGTTTGATTGAGCTTGGGAGTGCGCTCGCTTCGGTCGAACAAAGTAATTTGCAAATGATCTTCAAGCCGCTTCATCTGCTGCCCAACCGCCGCCTGAGAGACATAGACCTTGTCGGCGGCGGCAGCAAAACTGCCTGTGTCAGCAATTGCAATAAGGGTTTTGTACAGCGTGATGCTCATGAAACCATTTCTTCGCGGCTTGTGACCTGAATAAACCAAAATTTTATTCATAATAAAGTATATTTGATTTGAGTAAAGCATAGGTTTTGGGCGATATGAGTGTCAGTGAACAGAGGAATCGAGAATGTCCATCCACAGCAAAATCGTTGATGATCTGGTGGCCAATGACATCAGTTTCGTGACGACCGTGCCCTGCAAGCAGTTGGCCGGTGTCATCGACGAGGTCGAAGCGCGCCCCGAGATCTTTCACATCCCCTCAAACAAAGAAGACGAAGGCATGGGCCTGTGCGCCGGGGCCTGGATGGGGGGCAAGCGACCCGCCATCATCATGCAGAACACCGCGATCGGCGTAACAATCAATACGCTGGCCACGTTGATCCAGTACTACCGGATGCCGCTGCCAATGCTGATCTCATACCGGGGTGAACTGCGCGAGCCAGTGGCCTGCCAGGTTGAAATGGCAGTGCACACCAAGGCTCTGCTGGCCCAACTCAACATCCCGACCTATCACTTCCACAAGGAAAGTGACGCGGATGAGCTGGATACAATCCTGAAATACACCTTCATGTGCAACAAGCCGGTCGCCATCCTGACCGACGCGTCCTTCTGGGGAGGCTACGGAGACCAATGATCCGCTCTGAGATTCTGAAAGAAATCGCCCCTGTTATCCGCGACCAGTTGGTGGTCTGCAATATCGGCATCCCCAGTCAGGAACTGCACGCCATCGACGACCAGCCCACCAATTTCTACATGCTGGGCACAATGGGGCTAGCCTCAAGCATCGGGTTGGGTTTGGCGCTGGCTCAGGACAAAAAGGTGATTGCCATCGACGGTGACGGCTCGGTTCTGACTAATTTCGGCACTCTACCCACGATCGCGAACAACGTGGCCGACAATTTCATCCTGCTGATCGTTGATAACGGATCATATGGTTCGACCGGTGATCAGCCGACCTATGCGGGGCAGAAAACCTCATTAGCGGCAGTCGCTTCGGCCTGCGGCTGCGAAAACGTTGTCGAATGCCGGGCCGAGGATACAAAACAGGCGATCGAAGACGCTCTGGCCGGGAACAAGATGACCATCATCGTGGCCAAATGCGAAAGCGGCAATGCCAAGATGCCCGTCATCACCATGGACCCGGTGGTAATCCGTGATCGGTTCATGAAAGCTGTTCAGGCCTGAGGCCCCGAACATGTTGCCGTCCGGCCAGATCCATTCTAGCGCAGATGCCCGGCGGATAGCCCGCAGGCGTCTGCCTTGGATGGTGTTTGACTACATGGATGGCAACGCGGGTGAAGAACACGGCGCGGAGTTAAACCTGCGCGCCTTGCAGGACATTCGCCTGCGCACGCGGGTTCTGGTGGATGTCAGCCAGCGCAGCCTGGATTTGGCTGTCTTTGACCATGCTGCTAAACGGCCTTTTGGTATCTCTCCAATGGGGATGTGCAATCTGGCTGCGCCCGGCGCGGACCTTATGCTGGCGCGTCTGGCAGCTGACTACGAAATCCCGCACGGGGTTTCGACCGTAGCCTCGACGCCGTTGGAAAAGATCATCGAAGTGGCTGAAGGGCACGCCTGGTTCCAACTGTACTTCAGCGGCGACGGCAGCAGCGCTATGGGTCTTGTGGACCGGGCCGAAGCGGCAGGCTATCGCACACTAGTTCTGACACTGGATGTACCAGAAGTTGGCAGACGTCCGCGCGAACTGCGCCACGGTTTCAAGATGCCGTTTCGGATTGGGCCCAGGCAGTTTTTCGATTTCGCGCTGCATCCACGCTGGTCGCTGAACACTTTGTTCCGCGGCAAGCCACAGATGGCAAATTTTCCAGACGGCACCTTTGATCGCACCGAATCCCGCGCGCGTGCCGATTGGAACTATCTCAGTCGGTTGCGTGACCGATGGCCAGGCAAGCTGGTCGTCAAAGGCGTTCTGGATGCCGAAGATGCACAGCGCCTCAAACAAGCGGGAGTGGATGCCATACAAGTGTCCAGCCACGGTGGTCGGCAGCTAGATGCTGCAATCCCTCCCGCTCTCGCGCTGCCCGCCATTCGTCAGGCGGTTGGCTCGGATTTTCCCTTGTTCTACGACAGTGGGCTGCGCAGCGGTGAAGACGTTGTGAAGGTGCTGGCGTCAGGTGCTGATTTTGCCTTTCTGGGGCGCATTCTGTTATATGCAATCGCTGCTGGAGGAGAGACTGGGTTGCGAACCCTTTGGGATGTGCTTTCGCAGGAGACGAGCCTGACCCTTGCCCAGATTGGCGCAACAACACCCAGCCCGGCTCAGCTTGGCCAGAGCTTGGATCGTTCGCAATTTTTGCTTCAAGAGAGCAAAACGTGACTGCACGCGGCGACAGTCCATACACCTGCCCCGCGCGGTTTGTGAAATGAATAGGCAAGATGCCGTGTCGGCCTCGCCATTTGGTGTTTAATTGAAGAAGACTTTCAATCCAAAATACGGTCCATGTTGGGTAACATCATAGGCGAAAGCACCGGTGCTCAGCGTGTCGCTGAAGTCAACACTGAAGTACCGATAGCCAAATGTGATCGCTGTTCTGTCCCATGGCTGGTAGTCAAACCCGATATTTGCCCCGATCTGCAGATCGTTACCGCCCGCACCGAAGCCACCAAGATCAAGGGACGTGATAGCCGTCCAACGGTCGTTCAGTCTCCACATGCCGCGGGCACCGATAACGGGCTCGACCCATCCCGGATCACCGCCCAATACCGGTGGTGTTGTTGGGCCCGGTGTTGTGATGTCAATCTCCTGCCGGATCGAGTTGTACCGAATGCCCCCCTGAAGATCGATGGTATAGCGTTGATTGGCCGCGCCATAGGTGCCATCCGCAATACGATAAGCCCCCAAGATTCCGAACCATTTTTGACGTACATCTACGTTCACCGAGGCCCCAATCGGTCCGGGCAGTGTCGCGTCTTCTTCTATGCCCACATAATTGGCGTCAACAATGATACCAAAATCGCCATTCCATGACTCGTAACGCCCGGCGGCGGCGAAATCGAGAACCTCCAAAACATCACCCAGATCAAGATCAAGATCAGCCGAGACACCCGCAACGGTGGACGTTCCGGTGGTCCTGAGTGGTGTGAATAGGTAAAAGCCAAGCGTGTGCCGCCAACCCTCGTCATCCTGCCCTGGCGGGGGCAAGGATTGAGCGGACGCTGCAGAAGCCAGCAGACAGGTCAGAGTAATTGTGCTTGCGGCGCAAGCAGATTTTTTGAAGTTCATGTGCCAATCTCCTAGCTTTTCACTTCCACAGGAACAGGCCACGCTGGTGATGCTTCGACAAATCGCACCTCATTTGCTGACCGAGGATTGCTTGATTTTGAATGCCTCAACTGCCGCGGCGGTTTCAGGGCGAATGTTTTCAATCCCCTCGTAAGGGATGCCGAATGCGGGTTTCTCGTCAGGGAATTTTTCCTTCCGGGCTTGGTGACGAGCGAGAATTCGAACGAATTCCTGACCTCCCCAAGCACCGACTTCAGTCGAGACAGGGTACTTTTCATGAGTGTCGCGATAAATGTCTATGAAGTCTGCCAAAATACCGTTTGTGAGGTCCTTCGGCAGGTTCATTCGGAATTTATCCTTAATGATGGCTCCGGGTTTATCAATGTTATACACAATCAACGAGTCTCGGCGACCTTTGGATTCATCAGCGAACAAAATCGAAGCTGACTGATCGACGCCATCTACCAGCCGATCGCGCGGGATGAACCCATCTGCGCCAGCGATACGTGACAGTGTCGTATAGAGATCGGAGACGTGTAAGATGTTATTAACCATTGAATCTGGGCCGATAACACCAGGCCAGCGAATAAAGGCGTCAACTCGAACCCCGCCTTCGGTGGTGTCGCCTTTGCCACCTTTGTAGATCATAGGCGTGAAGCCGGATTGAGGTGAGTATTTGGTGAAATGTCCGTTATCACCCATGACAACAACGACAGTGTTATTCGCGACGTCCAGATTTTCCATTTCGGCGAAGATTTCCCCGAGGTATTCATCTAGCAACTGGAGCTTATCGGCGTAGAGGCCACCATTGGGTGACTCTGGCCCAGTTCTTCCGGTGCGCGTGTTATGTAGTGGGATCATCGGCCAGTATTGAAGGAAGAACGGTTGCTCACCGGTTGCAAGACGTCTTAGCTCTTCTATCGTCTTGTCTTGATACGCTTGGTTCATCTCATCGTATTTCAATGCGCCCCAACGTTCACCAGGTTGCATTCTAATCTCCCGGATTGGTCCACCTGCCTCGCCTTCGATGACGGTCATCATTGCTGAAGCGTCTGGGCGGAACCATTCGTCGAGCACGTACTCAGGGACAAAATCTCCGATACCAACTGAGACTTGCTCGCGAATGGCATCGTCGTTAAAAATCGTAAGCTGACCTTGTTGGTGGATCGCATGTTGTGCGTAATCGAAACCCTGGTTCATCGCCCAGCTCTCAGCGATGTCACCCATGTGCCATTTACCTACATGGCTGGTAGCATAGCCAGCTTCTTTAAGAACCTCAGCAAGAGTGACTTCCTTTCCTGGAAGACCGAAGCCAGCTATATCCACAGTCGTGTTCCCCATTCCCATGCGTACTGGAAGACGCCCAGTCATTTGAGCAACCCGTGTCGGAGTACAGGATGGTTCGGTGTACATTCGCACCATCCGCATACCTTCGTCCGAGAATTGGTTGATGTTCGGAGTTTCGATGCCGCGTACTGCGTTGAGTTCCGGTATGCCCATATCTCCGAAACCGAGATCATCAATCAGGATGGAAACGATATTTGGCGGATTGCCATTATTGCGCTCCCGAAACTCGGAAAGTAGCGCGTCAACCGCAGCATCATCCTCGGCCCATTTTTCGGCGTGCTGGGCTTGCAGTATGTAAAACTCGGCATCGTGAACGATGGGCGCATCTTGCGCCGTCACCATTTGGGCTGCAATACAAAGGCTTGCCGAAAGGTAAACAACTTGTCTCATGTCGCTCCTGCTCATTGGCTCTATTCCGGTTCTGTGTGCGTTTCGAGTTTTGGGGGTTTCTGCATCTCCTCTGCATCCAAGGTCTGAGGTCCGATGCGATTGATGTCAGTATCCGGGAAGAACTCGACCCAGACATGCCAGAACATTCCGGATCTTAGAGTCTCGACACGACTGAGATTTCCTTGGTCCGAATTTCCGAAGAAGTCGATTTCGGTTACCGGTTCTCCGCTGTCATTGTACCAGACCCCTACGCTTTCATAGCCTGGATCATAGGCAACGACGAGATCACGACCGCCCACGGTAGCGTTGATCAACCCCTTATGCTCGGCAATGAACTCATCGGTCCAGCACACAGCATCGTCACCCACTGTTACGCCCCAGACATAGGTCTTGTTGGGCAACCGGTCGTCGCTGTGGCTCATGTTATCCATGACCGGCGCTGCCTCTTGATGCTGTTTCGCAATGCCCGAAGCGAACACAGTTTCTGTGAATAGATCGAAGAGTTTTAGAAAAGGGTTCGAAGAAGGCTTGTTCAAAAACACCTCGCCGTCTGGATAAGCCTTTTGAAATCCCCGAAAACTCATCCGGAAAGTGGGCCAGGGCTGCATGGCGGATTGTTTGGACGTATCGTTATCAAAGTGACCATAGATCTGCTGAATGGGTTCGCCAGTGAGGTTGTCGCGCAGGATCAGGTTGTTGCCGTGCTGGGCCATGACTTCCAGATCAAGCCGCTTACCATTGATCTGCGGTTTGTAAGCCAGACCCAGGTTCGCCATGGCGCAATACGTCATGACGATGTCATCGCCTCCAAGCCCATCGGCATTGCCAGCCAGGTGGGGGCGCATCAACTGCCCGTCGGAATGCGCGCGGGCATGGCCGTTGTTTTCGATCACCAAAACGCTGGCCGACGGGTTAATGAAGTCCTTAGCTTCCGAGATCGGATAATACCGGGCACTGTCTTGCTGGTTACGCAAACCGACGTGAACCCACACCCATGGGAAGACGAACAGGAAAATAATCAATAAAGTTACTGCAGGCACACCCAGAAAGAACAACCAGCCTGGTCCGCCGCCCATAAAATGGCCAACCAGCATCAAAGCCAACCCACTTACGCCCGCAGCGATATAGGCGTTTTCGTTTCGAATGAAACGGATCATGTTGTTCCGCTTTACCTTCAAAACCATCTGGCTGATGTCTCCAAGGTCGCGAAAATACATGAACCCAATGGTCAGCGAAACGACAAGACCCAAATAAAACAAAACGTTGGCCAGCATTCAGATCGCCTTTCTTACGTGTGGTTAGCCCTCGGGAGATTTGGACTTGGACGCGAGGTAAAGCCGAATTTCATCCTCAAGCCCCCGAAGGCTATCGGTTAAGTCTGCATAAGTTGGATCGCTAGCATCACAGGGCAGCAGTGCTATCAAACTCTCATAATCTGCACAGATTTGAGCAAACACCGTGTCCGAACTGCGTAATCGACCGATTTCATTCGCTTTGTTTGGAAATACTAATGTTAATGAGTTCATATCCATCCCCAAGCTGTCTGATCTCGGTCAGGCCTCAGCGAAAAGGCAAATCCCCCTCCTTTAAAAACGAGTATACACAAAATTCATTTACATATTCAGGTATCTTAACGTATGTTACGACGTAACATGTTTATTTTCAGGTGCTTACGAAACAATCAACAGCGACAGATGCGATGACTTCAAGAGGCTTGCGTTCAGAATCGGGGCCCAATCCCATCCCGAAAAACCTGACTGAAATCCAGATCCAACAGGCGTTGGATTCGATTTTGAACAGCCCGGAGTTTGACGGCGCTGAACGTCTTCAGTCCTTTCTGCGCTATGTTGTTGAAACTATGTTAGCTGGCCACGCCGACGACATCCGGGCCAAGTCTGTGGCCGAGGACGTATACGGCAGAACATTGGGTGGGCGCGGCGATCCAATGGCCGTTGTACGTGTCGATGCCGGTCGTATGCGCAGACGATTAGCCAACTATTATTCGAACTCCGGCAAGGATGAGTGTTTGCGCATTCATGTTGATCCCGGAGGGTATGTACCCCGATTTGAGGTACTTTCACCTGATCAGGAAAACGGATCGCCACGTCCTTTACGACGCTATTGGTGGCACGGCGCCGCTGTAGCAACCGTACTCGCTTTGTGCGCAACCGGCCTTTACCTTCAGCTCAAACCTCAGGCATCAACGGTGACCACTTCCCAATCTGAAACCGAAAGGAAACAGCAAGCAGTCCGAGAAGCGCTGTTTTCCACCAATCCCATCAAACTACAGGCGGTTAACCTTGCTGAAGAAGCGCGCCCCTTAATGTTTCCGGTTCTGGATCGCGCACGGTTGCAGGCCGTCAGCGGTATGTTCAAGCGCGCCATTGCGCTGGACGGGTCGTATTTTGGTGGCTACGCGGGGTCAGCACAAGCATTGGGTATTCTTGCGATTACCACTCCGCCCAGCGAAGAAAGGCGCACTTTTCTGGATCTGGCCAAAACGCATGCCGACAAAGCCGTCGAACTGGCACCGGATGAAGGGTGGAGCCACTCTGCCCTTGCACTTGTCTCCTTTGCCCAGCGGGATTTCGACACGACCCTCGCCCAATCAAACCGCGCGGTCAGCCTTGCACCTGAAGACATCCATGTCACAAATTTTGACGCGTTGTTTGCCTTGTTTGGCGGCGACTTCGAACGCGCCATCGCGTCAGCCAGACGCGCGCAAAACGACGATACGACCAATCGGAGGTTCCCTTACCGAAGCGTTTTGGCGTCAGCGAGTTTTCATCTAGGGGACTATCAGGGCTGCGTTGACCAGTTCAACACGTCAATCAGGCTGGGTGATCCTGTCAGCGCCATATCAATCGGGTACCTCGCCGCCGCCTATCAAAAGATGGGAGAACACGACCGCGCAAGGGCAACAGTCCTTCTGTTGGAGGAGGCTTGGCCTGACTACCCTTTGCCGTCTTTGCTTCGTGCGCTGTTTGCAGATCAGCGCCACGCCGAAGACATTATCAGTGCGCTTGCCCAGATTGCGACGCAACAAGCAGGTAAATAAAGGAACTGAATATTTTCTCAGAACAGTTCCCCGCCCCGTAAGGTTCAAATGCATTCGCAGGCAGCCATGGTCTCTGACACAACTTCATTCCCAAAGTGTCACAGGTCGGAATTTGTTATCCAGGCTGTCCGCGACTGGATTGCCGCCGTCAGCGCCAAGACGACTTACGTCGAAACTGGTAACCCGTATGAGAATGGATGACACGACGGCTTCAATGTACAGTTCAGGGACGAGCAGCTCAGCGGACGAACCTGCCGTACTATGTCGAGCCGTTTAAACTTTTCTAAGGGCCTCAGAGCATTTGCTCTGGGCCCAATCAAAAAAGAATTTTACACCCAAATGGTCGTTATGCAGACAAGTCCATGGCTGCAACAACACTCTCGTATGGCAGACCTGCGGTATCGTTCAGTCGACGAACTTGTTCAGCACTTTCGCCATCAAACAAGCACATGCAACGACCGTCTTCCGGGGCAAAAGTTGAGCGGACATAGCTTATCTTATCCCCTTCTGCGGTCATTTTTTGTGCTGTCGCTATCGCTGCCTTCTGGGCAGCACCCAAGTCATCCATGCTTATACCCTTGAGGTTTCTTTCGACCATAAAAACAGACATCTCGCTCCCTTTCCAAACTGTCAAAACCAGTGCGTCTATTGCATCACGGGTCTGTAACGCAGGGAACTATCGATACCTTATGACTTAATAACTCCAGGTTTGGATAAATCGGTGTATTCTGCGGTATAGTTGACTATCGCCATAAGTGACGAGGTGCCTCAAAATGGAGATGTCTCAGATTAGATACGTTTTATCCGCGGCAAAACACCTGAATTTCACCAAAGCTGCCGCAGAGTGCAACGTGAGCCAACCAGCGTTGACCAAGGGCGTCAAGTCTCTGGAAGCAGAACTAGGTGCACAGGTTTTTCATCGGGAAGGTCGAAAAATTTTGGTCAGCGACTTTGGCAAGTCAATGCTGCCGCATCTACAGCACATCGTTGACGAAGCAGCAGCTACACAAGCACTGGCTCAGAATTTTCGCTTACTCGAAAAGGTGCCATTGCGCTTGGGTGTCCTATCCACAATTGGGCATGTTCGCCTGGCTCGGTTTCTGGCTCAATTCGAGAAAAACCACAGCGGCTTGGAGTTGTCAGTCAATGAAGCAAGCGCGCCTGACTTAAAGAAAAAACTCTCAGATGGCGATATCGATGTCGCTTTGATGACGCTGACTGAAGAGTTGGAAGAAGAGTTCAGGGCGAGACCACTATACGTCGAAAGATATGTGGTTGTATTCCCTCCCGAGCACCGTCTTGGACAACTCAATTCGGTTTCGCTGCAAGACTTATCGCAAGAAAACTACGTGGATCGCCTGGCCTGTGAGCTGCGTGAGATGGTGATGTCGGTCTGCCAGTCGAAGGGCGTGGAACTGTACGCTCGCTTCCGCTCTGAGCGAGAAGATTGGGTGCAAGCGATGGTCGCTGCAGGCATTGGTTTTGCCTTTATGCCTGAGTACTCGGTTAGTTTACCGGGCTTGTTACAGCGCCCGCTTGTAGAGCCGGAAGTTTCAAGAACGATTGCAGCTTTCACAGTTCCAGGTCGAAAACACTCGCCCGCACTTGAAGCCCTAATGAGGTCGTCGCAAACTTTCGCTTGGCCGGGGTAAGCACGTTGGCTTTGGTCTCGGCAGCACCGTTCTCGACTGCCTCCCGTCATAGACTATAGGCAGTCCCGAAACCGACATTCATTGAATAACCGCTCGTCGTTATCAGGCGCAACTTTGCGGCCGACAATTCTGCAAACGACTGAAAAATCGCCTCATCGGAGATATGTGTTCGACTAGTGCGTCTGGCATAGATGTAATAACCTGTTTAGCGTGATGCCCACTCTGGGAGTTCAGTCTTTGGAAAGACGTCTGGCAGCGATACTTGCCGCCGATGTGGTTGGCTATAGTCGTCTTATTCGAAATGACGAGGCGAGTGTGCTTGCAAGGGTCAAGGCCCATCGCGAGCAGATCTTTGAACCAGTTGTTGCTGCACGACATGGGCGCATCGTTAAATTGATGGGCGATGGCTTGCTCCTTGAGTTTGCAAGTGCAGTTGAGGCCGTTCGGTGTGCAGTGGACATGCAGCACTATATAGGGATCGCCAACGCGGACCTGCCTCAAGACTCACAAGTGCGATACCGGATCGGTCTCAATGTTGGCGATATCGTTGTAGATCAGGATGACATTCACGGGGATGGTGTAAATGTCGCCGCACGCATTGAAAGTCTGGCTGTTCCGGATGGCATTTACATGTCAGCCAGTATTTTCGAACAAGTCCATTCCAAGCTTGATCTCACTATCGAAGATTTGGGGAAGCGAGAGGTCAAGAACATCTCGGACCCCGTTCACGTGTACAGCCTAAAACTGGATGACAAGGCGCAAGCCATCGTTTCTCCTATCGTGCCACTTTCGAACAGGCCAACAAATCGCCTGATCATGTTGGGTTGCGCCGTAATTTTCCTGGCGTTGTTGGTCACCGCATGGCTGCAACCTTGGTCCGCGGTGCAATTTCCGGACTCGAATGAACACGCCGTGGCCCTGTCTGGCAAACCCTCCATCGCGGTCATGGCGTTCGACAATCTCAACAACGACCCGAGCCAAGATTACCTGAGCGACGGACTTAGTGAGAACATCCTGACCGCTTTGTCCCGTTTTTCCGATTTCTTCGTGGTCGCCCGAAACTCGACGTTTTCGTACAAGGACACTCCGGCGGATATACAGAAAGTGTCAGAAGAATTAGGTGTCCGCTACATCGTTGAGGGGAGCGTCCAGATTGCTGGTGATCGCTTGCGTGTAACGTCCCAACTCATTGATGCGACGACAGGCCAGAACATCTGGGCAGACAGCTATGACCGAGACCTACAGGACATCTTTTCAGTACAGGATGAGATAACGCGAACGGTGGCTTCGCTTCTCTCTACGAACATTGATCTTGCGGAATATAGCCGCCTCAAGCATCAACCAACCGAAAGCCTTGGTGCATATGAATTGCGCAAACGCGCACAAGAGGAGTGGTTTACCTTCACGAAAGAAGGAAACATCAGGGCAGAGGAGCTCAGTGCAAAAGCGATTGCGCTCGATCCGAACTTTGCCGGGGCGTATGTCGAAAACGCTTGGGCCCACATCAACGGGTATCGTTGGGGATGGACGAACTCTTTGACACGCGAGGAGTCGCTGGACCGCGCATTTGAGATGGCGCGGAAAGCCATTGAATTGGAACCCTTCAATTTCAAGGGTCATTGGGTCTTGGCCAATGCAACAACTCAAGGTGGGAACCTCGAGCGGGCTGCTTCGCTTTATGACAAGGCCATATCGCTGAATCCAAATTCGGCATCCGTTCTTGCAGATTCCATTGACCCACTCGTCTATGACGGCAAAGCACCTGAGGCCGTTGAGCGCATGAAACTGGCGATCCGACTGAACCCACACCACCAAGACTGGTATCTTTGGAACTTGGGTTGGGCCCAGTACTTCGCTGAAAGGTATGAAGAGGCAAAGGCTTCGATTGAACAGATGAACGAAATACCGGACGGATTGAAGCGCACCTACGCGCCAGTTCTTTTGCGTCTTGGTCTTTCCAGTGATGCGCAGATCGTTATCGATGAGTTTCTGACGGCCAATCCAGAATTCACTATCCAAGAGGCGAAAAATGCGCCATTCGAGAGTGAGGCGTATCTTAATCGATGGGTAGAAGATCTGCGAAAACTGGGTGTACCTGAATCGACGGAATGACTGGTTTTTGGGCTCTTCCGTGCGGGCACGCCATTGCACGCAACCTCAAGAGGTCTTCGTGACACACGATTTGCCTAATTTCGTTGTCTTGGCATGCCGGTTTTTTATGAGCGAGCGGACAATTCGTTTCCAATAATCAGAACTACTTTCTCGTATTAACAACACCAAATGCCTTTCGATATTTGGGAATGAAAAGATTTGCCCCTTCTTTTTACGAGTGATCCAGTCACCAACTGTTGCAAACAGCCAGCTATTGCCGATCATTGGACCCAAAGGCACCAGAATTGGCGCTTTTTTCCAAGGGCTGTAGCCCAACAGGGGTCACTGCGAGCTGCAGCCGAAGCGCTTGGCGTTAAACCGTCGACAGTGAGCCATCAGTTGAAGTCACTGGAGGATCAGCTCGGCACCGCACTATTCATCCGAACAACACGCTCGATCAGCCTGACCGAAGCCGGACGTGCGCTCATACGCGGCGCTGGCCCGGCCTTTGACCAATTGTCCGAGGCCGTTGAAAGCGCGCGCAGCACGGGTCACGCCGCGCGTGGCACCCTTAAGCTGGCAATGCCAGAATTTGCCTACCACCTGTACGTGAGCCCGATCTTGAACAGCTTTTGCGCCAAGTTCCCCGAGATCGAGTTGGAACTGTCTTTGACGGATGCGCTTTCGGACATTCTGGGCGAAGAACTGCATGCCGGTTTCCGTCTAGGGGACCGTGTTGCACCAGACATGGTTGCGGTTCGGCTTACTCGGCCATTGCCCGTTGCCGTTACAGCCAGCCCTGCGTACCTCACCGCCCACGGCACGCCCAAAGAACCGCGCGATCTTCTTGAACACAACTGTGTCCGATACAGGTTTCAGTCCTCCGGCCAGATTGCGCCTTGGAGTTTTAACTCGAAAGACGGCTCGTATTCCGTCCAAGTACAAGGAAATCTGATTACAAACACCTTACCTGCCTCGGTCGATATGGCAACGCTAGGGTTGGGGCTGGTGTACACATTCAGGGCCTATGTGGCGGCCGAAATCAACGCCGGCCTTTTGAAACCAGTACTGGAAGATCATCTTGGTTTAACACCCGGGATTTTCTTGTATTTTCCTCGGGAGTACAGATCAATGATGCCTCTGAAACTGTTCATCGAACATCTAAAACAGCAAGAAACGCTCTAGACTTCGGTTTAGGCTTAGTTTCAGCATGGCTTTTATGACCAAGGCTGTTGTCCCAGAAGCAGTTGTCCGTCGATGCTTCGGCTTAAAGCCTCGGCCAATAACTAAGAACCCGCTGGAGCAACAGCAGAGTGGGGCTGAACCGGCATAGCTTTCGAGAGGTCCGGCGCGATCCGTATCAATTCGGAAAGCGAGGGCTTTTGCCCATATGATCCCTTTTGAATCAATTTGGACGGCACAAGGGTTGCTGCCGTCAACGCTTGTGACAAAGGCATACCCAGCTTTGTTGTAAGGTTTCGAATGGCCGTAGTCAGGTCCAGATCGGCTCCAGCCAAAGTGCCGTCTTGCAATGTCAGCTTGCCCTTTTCGCGCCGGATAGGCCGCCCTTCCAGGTGAAACTCTTTCAGATCCGTTCCGGCCACTGCCATCGCGTCGCTGACCAGAAAAATCTCTCCTGGCCCACGTTTGGCCTCAAAAGCGGCTCGCATCGTTTCCGGATGTACATGTACAGTATCCGCAATCAATCCGGCAGACAGGTTCCCATTCGAAAGCACTGCGCCCACCAAACCGGGTTCGCGGCTGCCAAACTGGCTCATTGCATTGAACAGATGCGTTGCGCAACTTGCGCCGGCTTTCGCGTAAGCCACACAAGTGTCGAACGGAGCGTCGGTGTGACCCAGCGAGACGATAACCCCTACCTTGGTCAAAGCTTCGACCTGATCTATCGTGACATTTTCAGGAGCCAATGTGACCATCAGCGCAGGTAAGTCGCGGGCAGCTGCCAACAATTGGTCCAGATCGGCACTCTCCATCGGGCGGATTAGTGCGCCATCATGGGCACCCTTGCGGCGTATTGACAAATGCGGGCCTTCCAAGTGCAGCCCAGCGATGCCCGGAACCCGGCTGCGTACAGCTTGTATCGCGGCTCGAATGGCAGCTGTGGTTTTTTCCGGCGTGTCTGTGATCAGGGTCGGCAGAATAGAAACCGTACCCAACCCGCGATGCGCCCGAGCGATCCGCCGCAACGTCTCGACCGATGGGTCGTCGTTGAACATCACGCCGCCGCCGCCATTCACCTGTAGATCCACATAACCGGGGCTAAGAATGTCACCGGCCAGATCCTCGGTCCGGGTTTCCGATGGCAGATCATCTGTAGGTACGATCGCGTCAAGCGTTCCATCTACAAACCGGGCGGCGTGGTTTGAAAACAGCGTCCTTCCGTCAAAGATCGGTCCGCCCACAAAGGTGATGATCGAGCCACTCATACCGTTTCAGTCACTTTCCGAAGATGGCGAGGTGTGTCGGGATTGATACCACGGCGGGTGGCAACGATTTCAACCATACTATAAAAAGATGCGATAGAGGCGACAGGATCGGTCATCCAATGCGCGGTCCGAACATGTGGCAGCGACACCGCATCCTTCACGCGATCCGTTGTTGCAAATACCTTTGCGCCCTTGGCTGCCAAAGCATCGGCAACTTCGGCTAAATTGTCCTCAGCTGCGTCGCCGGATGAAAAGGCAAGCACCGGAAAGCCTTGATCCACAATGGAAACCGGGCCGTGAAGCACCTCTGCAGAGGAGTAGCTTTCGGCATGGATCTGGCAGGTTTCCTTGAATTTCAACGCAGCTTCGTTCGAGATCGCCCAAGTCGTTCCGCGCCCCAAAGTGAACAGCGATTGACCATTGATCGCGTCGATCACCGTTCCCCAATCACAGGTTATGGCTCGTTCCAGGTCTTTTGGCAGATTTCGGATCGCGGACAACAATGCGGCGTCGTCCTTAATCTCAGCCAGCAACCAAAGCCCGGCAACCAGTGAAGTCACAAATGTTTTGGTCGCGGCAACGCTCAGTTCCGGCCCTGCATGAATGTGCAACGCGGCTGAAGCAACATTCGCCAAGGCCGAGCCGGTGTCGTTGGTGATTGCAACCGAATAGGCACCGCCCTGGGTCAGTGATTGTGTAAGGCGTACGATGTCGGGGCTCTGACCGGATTGGGAAACCGAGACACACAGCGCATCGGGACAGCGCATATCCACACCGTAGATCGATTTGACGCTTGGACCCACCGAGGCCATAGGTAGGCCCAGCAGCAGTTCAGAAGTGTATTTCAGAAAACTGCAGGCATGATCGGACGAACCGCGCGCGACGGAAATCAAAAAGCGCGGATCGCGCGACCGCACTTCAAGTGCGGCTGCTTTGATCGCCTCGGAACCGTCAGTCAGCAGACGGTCAACGGCGGTGGGAATTTCGTTGATTTCCTGTCGCATGAGTGTGAGTTGGTTGGACATCAGGTCCGGCCTTTCAGTTTGACAAGCGCAGTTCGGCCACGAAGTCGTAGGCATCGCCGCGATAAATGGATCGGGTAAGCTCTGCGACACGCCCGCTTTCCAGATATGACGTGCGCTGGATGCGTAGCCCGGCGGTCCCTTCGGCAACGTCCAGTAAACGCGCTTCGGCTGCTTCAAGATTGATGGCCGAGATCTTTTGGATCGCACGCACCGGGCGATGGTCCGATCGTTCCAGAACGGCATAAAGCGACCCGGTCACCTCGGTCGGATTGGGCAGGATATCCAAAGGAAGCGCCGCGCGCTCCAGAGCCATCGGGCGTCCTCCGGCAGCGCGAAGACGGTGAATCCGCGCAACTTGATCATTGGCCGAAAGGCCCAACGCCAGCATTTCATCGGGTGCCGGCAGGAAAATTCCGCGCTCCAGCCAGGTTGACGTCGTCTCAAAACCACGCCGCTCCATGTCCTCGGTAAATGAAGTCAGGTGTGACAAAGACTGCTCGACCCGGGCGACTGGTTCACGCACGAATGAGCCTGAACCTTGCCGCTGTTCTATCGTCCCTTTGCGCACTAGTTCCTGAATGGCTTTGCGCACAGTGACACGCGACAGGTCGGTCAACTCTGCAATCTCACGTTCGGGCGGCAGAGAGCTGTTGGGCGGCAGGATACCTTCTTCGATGCCTTGCTCAAGCCGCTGGCGCAGTTGCACATAACGTGGCCCGGCGGTCTGCCCCAGCCATCCCTCGGGCCTTAGGAAATCAACAACGCTCATGTTCGATCTCCTCTTTGAAAGCCTGCGCCAAAGCGATCGCGCCTGACAGTGGATCGCCTGATGGCTGCACCAAGGCTTGCTGCATGTCCTCAGGCAGAAACGTGGAATAGTACGGGCCAATTCCGCCCGTCAGGCAAATTGCAGCACCAGGGCTCCAACCCATCTTCACAAGCCTATCCGCCAGATAGTCAGCGCCCGCCTGCATAATCGATTGTGCAACTGTGTCCCCCTGCCCTGCAAACTGCGTAACGACAGGTGCCAAAGCGCCAAACTCAGTGGGTGTCATCATAGATGCGGCTTTTACGACTCCAGAGGTCCCATTGAATTGGCGCAGCAAGTGTTCGGACATTTCAGACGCCGCACGCATGCCATCAGCGCACTCCAACACCTCCGACAACGCGCGCTTGCCGACCCACTGGGCCGAGGCCTGGTCACCCAAGACCGGTCCCCATCCTCCGACAAAGACGGTCGCTCCACTCCGCTGCGCAGCCAAAAAAGACCCGGTGCCACAATGCGCCACAAACCCGTCACGCGGCCCCAGTGCGCCACGCAGAGCAGATGGACGATCATCTTCTATGCGCACGCGCGCAAATGGAAGGGCTGCGGCCAGACGGTCAGCAATGGCTTGTCCGGTGACGCCCGCCAAGCCCACGTATGCGGGCGCTCGTGCAATCTCTGCAAGTTCAATGCCAGCCTGTTTGCAAAGGACAGCCAGCCCACTCACAAGCTCCGCACAGGACGTTTCGAAATCGGTCGATACGTTTGCCGATCCAACCTCAACCCGCCAAGTTTGAGCGCCATTTAACAGGGCCAGGCGGCACCGCGTGCCACCACCATCTATTGCCAGAATCAGATTGCCAGAGCTGCTAGTCATGAAGAGACCTTTATAATACCTTTTATAAATTTAGAAGGCCAAAACACGACCTGATACCGAAAAATTGGTACTTTTTTGAGGTCGTAAACAAAGTGGTAGACTAATGGTATCTAAAAGGTATGATGCCGATAGACTAGGGGAGAATCACTTGAACACGCCTGTGACAGAACAGCTGCACCGAAACGCGATCGGGCTGGATGCGCGACCTCTGTCGGATGTCGCCGCCCTTCTTGCGAAGTCGCAAGCCAAGGCTGCGTCGGCACCGATGGACGCAGTTGACCCGATCTGCGAAGGGGCTGTGACCATGGCCGCAACGATCCGGGCAGAAGGCGTTCTGCGTTATCTAGCTGCCGGCTCTTCCGGGTTGATGGCTGCGGCAGACGCGCTTGAACTTGGGGGCACTTTTTCAATCCCGGCACATCAGGTTCGCATCCACATGGCGGGTGGCTTACCTTCCAACTCGGAAATGCCTGGCGACGTCGAAGATATCTCGACCACTCTCACAGATGAACTTGCCGACCTGACCGTCCGGGATACTCTGATCGCTGTATCGGCAAGCGGAACAACACCATACACGGTCGCGGCAGCGCGCATCGCACGCGATAAGGGCGCCAAAGTTATAGGTATCGCCAACAATGCAGGCACCGAGCTGTTGCAATTGGCACATCACGCGATCCTTCTGCCCACACCGCCCGAGTTGGTTTCCGGCTCGACCCGAATGGGCGCGGGTACAGCGCAAAAAATTGCGCTGAACATGTTATCGACTCTGATGGCCATGGAGTTGGGGCATATTCAGGACGGCATGATGATCAACCTGCGTGCCGACAATGACAAACTGCGCGCCCGCGCCAATGGAATCGTGTGTCAGCTGACAGGTGTTACCTCGGAACAAGCCGAATCGGCGCTGAACGCCGCTGAGGGCAACCTCAAATGCGGCGCGCTTGTTGCGGCTGGAGCCCGGTCTGCCGAGGCTGCACAAGCGTTGCTGAATGAAGAAAACGGCCATCTGCGTCGCGCAATGAATCGACTGAAACACAAAAACGATAACATCAACCTGGGAGAAACCAAATGAAACGCAAAGTTTTAAGCTTGGCACTAATGACCACAGCGCTGGTCACAAGCGCCTATGCTCAAGAGGCTACGCTGACAATCGAAAGCTGGCGCAACGACGACCTGGCCCTTTGGCAGGAAAAGATCATTCCAGCGTTCGAAGCAGAGCACCCGGGGATCAAGGTTATCTTCTCACCCTCCGCGCCTGCCGAATACAACGCGGTTCTGAACTCGAAACTTGAGGCCGGATCGGCCGGCGACCTGATCACCTGCCGCCCGTTTGATGCTTCGCTGGCGCTGTACGAAAGCGGGCATCTCACCGACTTGTCCGACCTCGAGGCCATGGGCAATTTCTCAGATGTTGCGAAATCCGCATGGCAGACCGATGACGCATCCGCCAGCTTCTGCGTGCCGATGGCGTCGGTGATCCACGGATTTATCTACAACAAAGACGCCTTCAACGAGCTGGGCCTTGAAGTCCCCACCACAGAGGCCGAGTTCTTTGCCGCTTTGGACAAGATCAAGGAAGACGGCACCTATATCCCAATGGCGATGGGCACAAACGACCAGTGGGAAGCTGCCACGATGGGCTATAACAATATCGGCCCGAACTACTGGAAAGGCGAAGAAGGCCGCCTAGCGCTGATCAAAGGCGAGCAGAAACTGACCGACCCGCAATGGGTTGCACCTTATGCGACACTGGCTAGATGGGCGGACTATCTGGGCGACGGATACGAAGCGCAAACCTATCCCGACAGTCAGAACCTGTTTACCCTCGGTCGCGCCGCAATCTACCCTGCGGGCAGCTGGGAAATCGCTGGCTTCAATACGCAGGCCGATTTCGAAATGGGCGCCTTCAAACCTCCGGTCCAGAATGCAGGCGACACCTGCTATATCTCTGACCACACTGACATTGGTATCGGCCTGAACGCGGCCAGTGAAAACCAAGAGGCCGCAAAAACTTTCCTGTCCTGGGTCGCCAGCCCGGAATTCGCCAGTATCTTTGGCAACGCGGTTCCCGGGTTCTTCCCCCTGTCCAACACTCCGGTCGAGCTGGAAGACCCGCTGGCCAAGGAAATCGTCGGCTGGCGGGATGAGTGTGAAAGCACAATCCGTTCGACCTATCAGATCCTGTCGCGTGGCACGCCAAACCTGGAAAACGAAACCTGGGGTGCATCTGTCGCTGCCATTAAAGGCACGGAAAGCCCCGAGGCATTGGGCCAGCAGTTGCAGGACGGTTTGGCCAGTTGGTACGCACCACATCAGTAAAGCCTGAGCGCTAACCATCACCGGACGCGGGGTTTCGTGTCCGGACCTTTTCCCGGAGACCGTCATGCAGACCCGCCGCATCCGCTGGCACATCGCCGTTTTCCTTGCCCCTGCGGTTCTGGTCTACACGGCGGTGATGATCTTCCCTTTGTTCAACACCCTCCGTCTTGCACTGTTCAGCGAGGTTGATCAGGCGCGCGTCTATGTGGGCCTACAGAATTTCCGCACGCTGTTTTTCGACCCGATCTGGTCCGAACAGTTCTGGAACGCGTTGGGAAATAACTTCTGGTTTTTCCTGATCCACATGCTCGTGCAGAACCCCATCGGCATCGCCTTGGCAGCAATCTTGTCACATCCGCGTCTGAGGTTCGCCGCGCTTTACCGTTCGGCCATTTTCATCCCCACGATCCTAAGCTTTGTGATCGTTGGGTTTGCCTGGAAACTGATCTTGTCACCACTCTGGGGCATTGCTCCGTCGATGCTGGACGCCATTGGTTTGAAATCACTGTTTGCACCGTGGCTGGGTAAAGAAGAATACGCACTGACAACGCTGGCGCTGGTGTCGGTCTGGCAGTTCGTCGGCATCCCGATGATGTTGATCTATGCCGCCTTGCTGTCGATCCCGGAAGAAATCCTTGAGGCCGGAGAGATTGACGGGATTACCGGAGCTTCCGCGTTCTGGAAAATCAAACTGCCGCTGATCCTGCCGTCTATCGGAATCATTTCAATCCTGACATTTGTAGGTAACTTCAACGCGTTCGACCTGATTTATGTCTCTCAGGGGGCACTGGCAGGGCCGGATTTCTCAACCGACATCCTCGGTACTTTTATGTACCGCACCTTCTTTGGTTTCCAATTGCAACTGGGTGATCCGCATATGGGATCCGCAATCGCCGGGGCCATGTTCGCAATCATCCTTGTGGGTGTTTGCATCTACCTATTCGGCATCCAGACCCGGATGCGCAGGTACCAGTTGTGAGGGCATGGCCATGAACAAAGCACGCCAAAACCCGCTGAACTCAGCCGCCATGCATGGGGCGCTGATCCTTTACACGCTGATCGCCCTGTTCCCGGTCTTCGTCATCATCATCAACAGCTTTAAAACCCGCCGCGCCATCTTCCGTGAACCGCTTGCCTTGCCCGATTCCGAAAGCTTTTCGCTGATCGGGTACCAGACGGTGATGAAACAAGGGGATTTCTTCCTCTATTTCCAGAATTCGATGATCGTTACGGTGGTGTCGCTGGCCTTCATCCTGCTTTTTGGTGCCATGGCGGCCTTTGCCCTCAGTGAATACCGGTTCAAGGGCAACCTGCTGATGGGTCTCTATCTGGCACTTGGGATCATGATTCCGATCCGTATCGGTACCGTCGCGATACTCGAGATGATGGTGGCCACCGGGCTTGTGAACACGCTTTGGGCCTTGATCCTTGTCTACACGGCACAAGGATTGCCGTTGGCGGTGTTTATCCTGTCCGAGTTCATGCGACAGGTCTCGGACGACCTGAAGGATGCGGGCCGTGTCGACGGATTGTCGGAGTACACGATCTTCTTCCGCCTTGTCCTTCCGCTAGTGCGCCCGGCAATGGCGACAGTTGCTGTGTTCAACATGATCCCGATCTGGAACGATCTGTGGTTCCCGCTGATCCTTACCCCAGCGGAGGAGACCAAAACACTGACGCTGGGCAGTCAGGTTTTCATCGGCCAGTTTGTCACGGATTGGAACGCGGTTCTGTCTGCCCTGTCGATGGCGATCCTGCCGGTGCTGGTACTCTATGTCATCTTCTCACGCCAACTGATCCGCGGCATCACATCAGGAGCTGTCAAATGACCCGAGTTCTGATTGCAGGCCTTGGCAATATGGGCCTAAGCCACGCGCTGGCCCATCACCACCATCCGGACGCGCAAATCGTGGGGCTGGTGAACAGGTCCGGTCATGTGGATCATCCCGAGTTGGGTCTTTATCCCGCCTATTCGGATTTCCACTCTGCGTTGACAGAAACAAATCCGGATTTGGTGGTTGTCGCCACCTATTCCGACAGCCATGCCGATTATGCCTGCGCCGCAATGGAAGCCGGCGCGCATGTCTTTGTTGAAAAACCACTGGCCACCACAGTGGCCGATGCCAAACGCGTTGTCGAAAAGGCCACCCAGACCAACCGCAAGCTGGTGATTGGCTACATCCTGCGCCATCACCCCTCTTGGATGCGCCTGATCTCGGAAGCCCGCAACCTTGGCGGGCCATATGTCTTCCGGCTGAACCTCAACCAGCAAAGCAGCGGGGCCGAATGGGAAACGCATAAGGCGCTGATGCAGACCACCTCTCCCATCGTCGATTGCGGCGTGCATTACGTCGATGTGATGTGCCAGATCACGGACTCGGACCCGGTGCGCGTACATGGCATGGGCCTGCGCCTGAGCGATGAGATCGCCGAAGATATGTACAATTACGGACAGTTTCAGGTGCTCTTTGAGGACGGCTCGGTCGGTTGGTACGAGGCCGGTTGGGGCCCGATGATGTCTGAGACCGCGTTTTTCGTGAAAGACATCGTCTCGCCCAACGGGTCGGTTTCGATCACCGATGGCAACAAGGGCGCATCCTCAGATATCGACGGCCACACCAAGGTCGGCGGCATTCTGGTCCACCGCCCCGAAGGGGACAGTCAGATCGACATGCCCGATGAACCCGGCCATCAGGAGCTTTGCGACGCAGAGCAGGCCTATATGCTGCGCGCTATTGCCGACGACATCGATCTGACCCGCCACATGAATGACGCCGTACAATCGCTGGCCATCTGTCTGGCAGCAGACGAAAGCATCCGTACTGGCCAACCCATTTCGCTGAAAGAGGCACACCAATGACCGCCCTGACGCTTACGAACGTGAACAAGTCCTTTGGCAATGTCGAGGTTCTCAAGGACATCAATATCGAAGTGGAAGACGGCGAGTTCGTCGTCTTCGTCGGCCCCTCGGGCTGCGGCAAGTCCACCCTATTGCGCGTGATCGCAGGTCTGGAAGATGTTACATCGGGCGAAGTGCGCATTGGCGGCGAGCTGATGAACCTCACACCACCCTCCAAGCGCGGTATCGCGATGGTGTTCCAGAGCTATGCGCTCTATCCGCATCTGAATGTGCGAAAGAACATGTCACTGGCGCTGAAACAGGAAGGCCAAAGTAAGCAGGTCATTGATGAACGTGTCGCCAAGGCGAGCAAGATGTTGAACCTTGAACCTTACATCGACCGCTACCCTTCTGAGCTGTCCGGCGGTCAGCGTCAGCGTGTTGCCATCGGTCGCGCGATTGTTCGCGAACCCAAACTGTTCCTGTTTGACGAACCTCTATCAAATCTGGACGCGGCTTTGCGTATGAACACGCGGCTTGAGATCGCGAATTTGCACCAGCAGCTGGACGCTTCGATGATTTATGTAACCCATGACCAGACCGAAGCGATGACTTTGGCAGACAAGATCGTCGTACTGCGAGATGGGCGGGTCGAACAGGTCGGCAGCCCGATGGAGCTGTACAACAATCCCGCTAATCAGTTTGTCGCCGGTTTCCTTGGCGCGCCGTCGATGAATTTCTTCCCCGCTAGCGTGGTTGGCGACAGCGCGGACATCACAATGGGCGTCCGCCCCGAGGATCTCTTTCTGGCCGATGACGGTCCGCTTACCGCAAAAGTGACCCATGTCGAGCATCTGGGTGGAGACACAAATGTGATCGCGATGATGCAAGGCCATCAGGTCACAGCCCGCCTTTTTGGCCAGCATCACGTGGACACGGGCCAAGAGATACAGATTGGCTATACGCCAGATCGCAGCTATCGCTTCGACACACATGGCGCGCGGCTGGCCTGAGCCGCTACTGATTTCCGCTCACCGCAACAGCTTATCAAGCTTCGCGCCTGGTTCAGGAAAAACGATCAGGTGAAAAAGCCTTTACATCGACATGAAGTCTCCGCCCAGCCGTGTTATCTGCCACCAACCGGGCGGTGGTGGCAGCCAAAGTCAGCCCAAGCTGACCATGCCCGGTGGCGAATTGGACGTTGTCCAGACGATGACTGCGCCCGATGATCGGTCGCGTGTCCGGAGTGAAGGGGCGATAGCCGACGCGACGCTCGGCAACGTCCGTCTTCAGGCCGGGCAAGACCCGATGCGCCCGTCGCACAAGCACATCCGCCCGGTTCCAGTTTGGTGCTGCGTCCAAACTGGCGAACTCGATTGTACCCGCGACAGCCAGAGCTACGTCATACGGCGTGACGCCGAACCCGCCTTTAGGGTAGAAAATCGTGTGTTTCAGCTCCACACCCGGATCTGACAATGCCGTTGAATACCCTGCCACACCCTCCAGTCGAATTGGTACGCCAAGATCTTTCGCCAAGCCTTTGGATCGTGCACCCGCAGCCAAGACAAATTGATCTGCAAAAAACTCAGTTCCGTCGGTCAGTTTAACCGATTGCACCTTTCGGCCTTCGCGGTCGAACCCTACGGCCCCTACCCGTTTTACAGTTCCGCCTCGTTTCAAAAATGTCTGGTGCAAGGCTTCGACCAGGCGTTTAGGGTCCGTCACATAACTCCAGTCCCGCAACACCGCCGCATATTTGAAATCGGGCGCTATCGCTGGGTCAAGCTCGTGTGCATCATGGCCCGAGATTTCATCAATGGTGCAGCCAAGTTCGCGCGCCAGATCAAAAGCCGCCCCCATGGTCGCCTTGTCGGCATCATCGTCGAACAGCTTGATGACGGGTCGCTCTATCAGCATTTCAGGTTCGCCGATGTCCTGCAATTGCGCCTTGAAATCCGCGGTGGCCGAGAATGTTAGCCGCGCGAGATCAGAGGCAATGGCACGCATTTTTGATGGACGGGCGTTGGCGGTGAACCGTGAGAACCACGGCAATAACTTCAACGCTGAACTTGGACGCAACGACAAGGGCGCTTCGCTGTCCAGCAACCACCCAGGTACTTTCAGCATCATTCCGGGTTGCGATAGAGGAACAATTTCCCCCACCGCAATACAGCCGCACGACGCCCAACTGGCCCCCTCACCAACGGTGTTGGGTTCCATAACCGTGACCTGGTGCCCCTCTGACTGAAGGGCCAGAGCACAGGAAATGCCGACGATACCGCCGCCGACAACCGCAACTTCTGACATTTAAAGGCTTTCCTGCTGCATTTCATGCAGCTGTGACAGCAACTCTACGCTGACAACCACGCCTTTTTCCTGCGCAGCGGCGCGATTTTTCAACCGTCCGTCACCCGGAACGCGAGCCGTGCCGTTGCCGTCGATTTCGGCACATATGCGTTTGACGTAGTCGTCAAAACCCGGGTTCCCAAAGCGCGTGGGATCAATCGCGATCAGAGTGGAGCCGCCTTTGATGTTCAAAGCGCCGTGCTCCACACGTTTAGCATTGTCTACTGACAGGGTGCCACCGGCCAGCGCCGCGCCTAAAACTTCAATCAGAAAAGCAATCGCGGCCCCTTTATGCTCGCCAAAGGGCAACAGGCTGCGGGTCTCGAGAATGGCATTCGGATCGGCCGTAGGTTGGCCATCCGGCGCCAAACCCGCCGGGCGGGGCAGATCGTGCCCTTCGGCCGCGGCCATACGAATATCCATAAGCGCAACCATCGAAGACGCCTGATCCCAAACAATCGGCTCAGCCCCTTCACGCGGGCACGCAAATGACATCGGGTTGGTCCCGAAAACCGGGCGCACTCCGCCTTGTGGCACCACCGTTGACAATGAGTTCACAACGCTCAGCGCCACCAGACCCGCTTCGGCCAGAGGTTCGGTGTCAAAACGCAGCGCAGCCAGGTGATGGCAATTGGCACAAGTGAAAGCGGCAATGCCGTTTTCTCGGGCCATGGCAATTAACTCGTCCCGCGCCATCCCCGCTGCGAGTTGATAGTACCCGTTGTCGCCATCCCCGCGCAAAACACCGGGCGCAATACGCTCAACCTTGGGCGACGCCGCCGGATTGGCATAGCCAGAAGTAAAACTTTGAACATAAACCGGTAGCATGCGCAGCCCATGACTGCGGGGACCGTCCCGTTCGGATCGGGTGACGATATCCGCCAGAACGGTGCTGCCTTGCGCATCCATACCCGCTGCCACAAGGATCGATCTGGCCAATTCCCTGACCTCTTCGAGTGAGAGCGTCTTCGTCGAGATTTCCGTCATCGGGGCGATCCTGTCCTTATGTGGCTCGGCGGGGCGCGTCAGCGCCCACGTCAGGGTTAACTGCTGTATTCCCGGCGCTTTTTGGCAACAAACTCGTCCAGCGCGCCGCGTTGATCGTCAGGCATCGGAGGCTGCACATAGTTGTCCAACATTCGCCGCGCGGCTTCATTGCCAACAACCTCTGCCGTCTTCGAACCTTCGGCTTCCCACTGTTCAAAACTGTCGTTGTTTTGCAAGTGATTCATATGCATCGGGTTTTCACGCGTGTGGTCCGTGCCCAGGAAATGCCCTCCGGGGCCGATCAGGGCGATGTCGTCTAGCAACAGGTCCAAGTTTTCCTCTTGAAGCCCGCTGAAAAAGCGATGGAAATTCTCAAGCTGCATGGTGTCCTGCACCCATTTCGAGTAGCTGACCCCCAACGCCCCTTCCAGAAAACCGGCAGAGTGCACAATGTAATTCGCCCCGCCAAGCAGCACGGGCCACATCGTGTTGGCCGTGTCAAAGCCGGCCTGCATGTCGGGTGACTTTGACCCGGTCCACATAGTGCAAGTCCGCCAGGGCACCTGATAGAACCGCGCCATCTGACCCACCAACAGGTTCATCAGACCCGGCTCCGGCGACCCCATCATCGGCGCGCCGGTTTTCATCGACACACCCATGATTGCCACGCCCAGAACCATCGGCGCGCCGCGTCGGATGATCTGGCTATAGGCCATGCCCGCCAAGGATTCCGCAATCAGCAATGCCACACCACCCTGCGGGCTGGCCGGCGTTGAAGCCCCCGCCAAAACGAAAGGCGACAGCAGGCAAGGCTGGTTGGCCGCAGCATAAACGCGCAAGCTTTCCAGCATGGTCTCATCCCAGACCAGCGGCGTGTTGCAGTTCAGCAGCGCAGCCATCACTACGTTATTGTCTACAAACTCTTCACCAAACACGATCCGGGTCATGTCCACCGAGTCACGTGCTGCCTGCTCTGACAATACCGAACCTTTGATCGGCTTGTCCGTCAGCGTCAACGCCGCATGCACAAGCTCAAGATGGCGCTGCGGAACCGGAACATCCTGCGGTTCCACCGGCAGAATACCCGGAACCATCATCGACTGGCTCATCTGGCTCATCTTGAAGAAGTTGTGCGCATCCTCCAACTGCGAGGGGCGGCGCACGCCGTCAAGATCATAGACAAAGGGTGCGCCATAGGCGTTCGCGAAGACCGAGTGCTCGTTACCCACACGCAAAGACCGCTCTGGGTTGCGTGCCGCATAAGCCCATTCTGAAGGTACTGACGAGATCAGGTCCATCAGCATGTCGCGCCCGATCCGGACGCGCTCGCCCTGCACATCTGCGCCGTATTTTTTCCAGTCCGCCAGAGCCACCGGATCGCGAAATTCAATGCCGGTGGTTTCCAGAATGGTCATTGCGGCATTGTGAATACGCTCGACCCCCTCTGGGCCAAGCAGATCGATCGGCCCAATCTTGCGGTTCAGGGTCGACAGATAGACCGGGGGTGGGTTGGTGCGGGCCTGAACGCGTGCCGCGCGCCCACCGCCACGGCTGGACCGTCCTCGTGCTTGTGCCATTTCAGCTCTCCTTCTCAGGCCCGGGCGCGTGCGCTGGTCGGGTCAACAGCGCAGATGTCGATCACCTCGGCATCACGCATTTCATTGTGGATCAGCACCTGCATTGTCGTACCCGGTGCGGTCATGCCCTGTGGCACCAGGGCCATCGCGATGTCGTGGTTGCAGTAGTAGGAAAATCCACCCGACGTGACGCGCCCGATCAGCTTGCCATCGGCATAGACGCCTTCGTCAAACATGACTGAGGTATCGCAGAACGGCAGTTTCAGAGTCACCAGCGTGTTGTAACCACCCTCTGCCTTTTGCTTTTGCAACGCAGCCTTGCCGATGAATTCCCGCTCGACCACCTCGCCATTGACTTTCTCGGTCATGGCCACAAAGCGGCCCAGATCAGCTTCGTACGGTGTCATATCCTTGCAAATCTCGCGGTTGATCGCCCGATAGGATTTCTCAAGCCGCATCGACTCCAAGGCTTCCAGGCCAAAGGGCTTCACCCCAGCCTTGAGAAGCAGATCGACCAAATGGCGGTTATATCCGACCGGGTGGTGCAGCTCCCATCCCAGCTCGCCGGTATACGAGACGCGCAGCAGATGAACACCTTTGGCATACCCTACCTCACCCATCTGTGCCGACAGCCATGGGAAAGCGTCGTTCGACAGGTCGTTATCGGTCAGCGGTTGCAGGATCTCACGTGCTTTTGGACCGGCCAAAGCAATCACACCCAGCTGTTCCGAGATATCCTCCATCGCGACCGAGCCGTCCTTGGGCAGCAAGCGCTGCAACTCGTCCCAATTGTAGGCCCGCCAATTCGGGGTCGAGATCAGATAGAAATCATCCTCGGCATAGCGAACGATGGTGTATTCCGCATCCATGCCGCCCTTGTCGTTCAACATCAAAGACAGGGTCATGCGGCCAATCTTAGGCAACTTGTTGGCCATCAGGCTGTCCAGCCATTTTGCGGCACCGGGGCCGCGCACGGTGAACTTTGTCATCGGCGACATGTCGATGAACCCGGCCTCTTCGCGGGTCGTGCGCACCTCGGCCTGTACCAGTTCCATATGGTTGGTGCGCCGGAAAGAGTGCTCGGGGATCGCCTCCTCGGGGGATTTGGCAAACCACCGGGGGAACTCGTATCCGTTGAAGCTGGTCCACACCGCGCCGTGCGCGGTTAGCAGATCATAAGACCCCATGGTTTTCATCGGGCGCGCGTCCGGGAAGTCCTCTCCTGGAACATGCGCGTCCATATGGGTGCCCCAGGTCTCGCGCACCTTGTCCATGGTCCAGCGTTTCGAAGCGTAGTCGGAAAAACGGCGTGGGTCGAGTTCGGACATGTCCATACCCGGATCGCCATTTACAATCCATTGCGCCAGGCGATTGCCGACTGTCCCGCCCCACAAAATACCTCCCGGCATCCCTTCGGCCAGCCACAGGTTTTCATGCCCGGGGGCAGGGCCCGCCAAAGGCAATTCGTCCGGTGTCATCTGGAACGGGCCGCGTGTGTTGGCCTTGATACCAACCTCGCCCAAAGTCGGCACACGCTCGATGGCACGCTCCCATTGGGTTTCCACCGCGTCGAAATCCTCAGGCAGCAGATCGGCGCCGAAGTCGGGCGGCACACGGTCTTCGGCAAACAGCTTGAGGTCTTTGGTGAATTCGTAGGGACCAAACTGAATGCCCCCCACATCCTCGCGCAGATATGCACCATAATCCTCGTCGCGCAGGATCGGGAATTCAGGCAGCCCCTGTGCACGACGCTCCTTCAGCAGCGGCACGGTCTCGGTTGTCCAGTATTGGTGTACGATTGGAATACATGGCAGATCCAGCCCCACCCGCCGCGCGTTTTCGCGCGCGTAGTTGCCAGTGGCAAAGATCAGATGCTTACAGGTGATCTCACCCTTGTGGGTGGTCACTTTCCAAAGCCCGTTCTCCAACTTTTCGTAAGATTGCGCTTCTGTGTTCTGATAAACTTTCGCCCCTGCATCACGCGCCAGTTTTGCCATCGCCATGGTGATGTCAGCGGGGTTCACATAGCCGTCTTCGGTATGCAGGATACCGCCCCGGATGTGTTCAGACTGGTTCAGCAACGGATGAACCTCGGCCACCTCTTCCGGAGTCAGCAGCTTACACGGCACACCAGCGGCCTCGGCGATCGAGATATAAGACTGGAACTCGTCCCAGCGCTTTTCGGTGTTTGCAACGCGCAGCTGACCGACTTTCCGCAACCCGACCGAGCTGCCCATCTTTTCCTCGACCTCGGTATAGATGCGGATGGTTTCCATCGTCATCTTCGAAACGTTGTGCGAGCGCACGAAAGTCACCAGCAAACCGGCCGCGTGCCAGGTCGAGCCCGAGGTCAATGTCGTCCGTTCCAGCATTACGGCATCGGTGCACCCATGTTCGGTCAGGCCGTAAAGGATCGAGGCTCCGACACACCCGCCCCCGACAACAACCACTTCTGCATGTGACTGCATTTGAATTCTCCTCTTCCGTTACGCGCCAAATCCCGGCCAAAGTTGTCCCGCCGGGCGGGTACTCGGTTTGACCGGGACACTGTGCAACACGTGCTTCTTTGGCCAAATCTTCGCGTTCATGGGCGAGGATGGCAATTGTAAAAATTTTCACTCTGGGCAAATTCAGCTAATGCGAATAATCCTATGACGAGGAAAATAACCTAAAACTGCAAGATACAGGTCAGATCACCTTGCCCATTGGCCCATACGAACTGCCTCCGCTCAGCTCACTGATCAGTTTTGAGGCCGCGGCACGCCATGTCAGCTTCAAACAGGCCGCGACTGAGTTGAACGTAACGCCCGCCGCCATCAGCCATCAGGTCAAAGCGCTGGAGGTCGAACTCAATTGCGCTTTGTTTCACCGACACCACCGAGGGGTCGAGTTGACCGAAAGCGGAGCCTATCTGCTGGTAGCGCTGCAACGCGGTTTCGAAGGCATCAGCGAGGCGCTCAAGCAGCTGCGCTCACAATACGATCGCTCCGGTGTCACGATCCGATCCAGCACGGCCGTCAGTTCGCTATGGCTCACACCGCGACTGGCGCAATTCTGGAAAAGTTACGGGCATATCTCGGTTACGCAGGTTGTCACCGATCTGGGGTATGACACACAAAAGTGCGACATCAGTATCCGTTACGGCGATGCCTCTCGGGAACGCGGTACAAGTCAGGTGCTGTTTCGGGACCGGATCATGGCTTTGGCGAGCCCTCAGTTCGTCCAGCAGCACAAAATCGACCAGTTGCAGGACCTGTCCAAAGTCCCACTTATACATCTGGACGCACCTGGCACCGATTGGACTGGTTGGCAGGAATGGGCTGCCGGCCTTGGGTATTCAGGGTCGCTTAAATCGGGGCACAGGGTGAACAACTATACCATTGCCCTGCAAGCTGCACAGGATGACATGGGTGCCGTGCTGGGGTGGGAAGGCCTGACCGCAGGCTTGATCACATCCGGCAAGTTGACCAAGCTTTTACCGCAAACACTGTCAGCCCCGCTTGATTTCTACGTGGTGCTTCACAACACCTCATCGGATCGTGCCGCCTTGGTTTTCAATTGGTTGGTCGAGGACTCCATTAGTAGATCAAATTTCAACGAATGTTGACACTTTGGTCCCACTAGGCCCGCCAGAGGCCGGTTACCGCCGGATCTGTGAACCGCAATCAGCAATAGACCAAGTCAGGGGCACCAGAGACGAAACCGCAGGGCGATCCAACTTCTTGTTTTTGCATACGGCCATGAGAGAAAAACCAAGTTGGCTGTCGCGAAATGGGTTGCTGAGTTTTCCGTTGGCCAAAGATCATCGAATTGCTGCGAAAAAATGGTAACAAAACTTGTATACTTTCGAAACAATAGGCCACTTCTTTCAAACATGCCGGAAAGACCGATATGCCCCGCCAATCAGCCGCCAAAGATCTCAGTCTCAAATGGTTGGAACTTTTCCAGATTTGCGCACACCAGGGATCGCTTCAGGCAACCGCAAAACAAACGGGATTGACCATCAGCACGGTCTCGCATCACCTGCGCAATCTCGAAGATCATCTGGGGGTCGAGCTCTTCAACCACTCTCGCAGGCCCATGGTTCTGACACCTAAAGGAGAGGTGTTTCTGCGCAATATTGAAGAAGCCCTGTTCGCCATTCGCAAGGCCAAGGCCGAGGCGTCTGCCGGAAGCATAGCCGAGGCAAGTTTGCTGCGGGTTGGGTCAATTGAAGATTTCGACAGCGACATCATGCCCGAACTGGCCGTTTTCCTGTCGCAGTACATGCCAAGTTGCAATTTCATGTATCAAACGGACTCGAGTCACACGATCATAGAAATGCTGCGCAACAGGCACCTTGATCTGGGGATCACGACATCTCCGACTGAACGTGCGCGTGACCTGCAGGAGCGGCCTCTGCTGCGCGATCCGTTTGTTGTGGTCTTACCGCGCACGTGCGAGGACGCAGTGCAAGACATCGTGGACGGCCGCAGTGCCCTGCCTTTTCTGAAATTCTCAAGCAACCTGATCATTGCCCGGCAAATTGAGTCGCAGATGCGCCGCCTCGGTCTGTCTTCTGTTTCGAACTTCGAATGCAGCAACAATCAAACACTGATGGCAATGGTCGCGGCGGGTGCCGGATGGACCATTACGACGCCTTTGTTGTTTTCCCGCGCCAAACGGTTTCAAAATAGCCTAAGCATGCATCGTTTTCCCGGTAAGAGTTTCGCGCGCACATTGGCCATCGTCGCAACACCGGATTGTTCCAGATCGCTGCTTGAACTGGTCGACCAGAAGATGCGCAATCTGATCACCGAGCACGCTATCTCTCATCAAACCCAGAGCAAGCCCTGGCTGGCCGAAAGCTTCCGGCTTCTCAGCTGACTGAATTGCTCATTGTCAGATAATGCCCAAGTGCTACGGGTGCAAAATATTGAACCGATCGCGAATTTCACGCTCTTGCTCGGGCGTTAGATAGTGCGGGTTGTGTTCAGTCAGGATTTCCCGCGCGCGGATTCGGGCACGCGCCCATGCATCCCGAGCCCCGTTTTCTGCCCATGTGCGCGGCCCATCACGGTCGGCAAGTGATGGATAGAAATAGTCCCGCTCCATCGCAGCATAGGTGTGTTGACCGCCTAGAAAATGGCCATCGCCCAGAACCGCATCGCAGATCGCATCGAACCCAAGGTTTTCATCACTCACCTCGATCCCCCGCAATGCGCGGTACGTGTTCGAGTGCATTTCGTCATCCAGAACAAACGCTTCGAAACTGGCCCCCAATAATGAGGCGGTCATGCCTGAGCTTTCATAAATCAGATTGCCTCCGGCCAGGGCAGCCGCCATCGAGGTCAGGCCTTTCTCCACACCATACTGGGCATCGATGGCCTTAGCATCGGTCATCGAACACGCAATGCCCGAGGGCAGGCCCAGCCAATTCGACAACTGTGCTGATGCGGCATTCAGCACCGCCGTTTCGCCACTGCCGCCTGAGAATGCGCCAGTGCGCAGGTCGATGACCAGCGGCCAGTTGGAGAATACCATTGGAAATCCTGGCCGGATTGCATGCACCATAAGCAGGCTGGCCAGCGTCTCTGCAAGCGATTGCGCCAGGAACCCGGCCAGCGTGGCCGGTGCAGTCGCCCCCGCCTGTGCCGCGGTAATACAGGAAATCGGGATATTGTGCCGAATGCACTCATAAACCACATCCACCGCATCCTCACCGTAGCGCATGGGTGAGATCATCGGGCTGATATGTGCCTTCATGAACGGTCGCTTGGAAAACTCGCCCGGGCCGCCAGCCGCAATGTCCAGCATCTCGACAATTGGGGCCACATACTCGGCCAGCGTGAACGATGTTGCCGTTGGTTTGGTTGTGTTCTTGATCAACGCAAATGCGGTGTTGACGTCCAGATCGAAATTGTCTGGCACATCAGTGGCAACACAACATCGCGTGTACCAACTGACATTGGCAAGCGCGTCCTGAAGCCGGGTAAAGTTGTGCAAGTCGTTCAGGGTTGAAGGCCGATAAGTACCGCTGTCCAAGTCCAGTGTCTGCACAGCGGCTCCACCTGTACCGAAATAGACCTTGTTACCGCCGACCTCAATTGACCGCGCAGGATCCCTTCCATGAAGCGTAAAAGTCTTGGCCGCTTGATCGATGGCTTCATTCACCAAAGCCGGTGGAAACAACACGCGCCCTTCGCCATTGTCGATCGCACCCACCGCCAGAAGATCAGCGTGCAGGCGCTCGGGCACCTCGCCCAAACCGAGCTTTTCCAGAAGATCCAAAGCTGTGTCGAAAATCCGGTGAAGGTCTGTGTCACTCAGCGGCTTGTAGACGCCGCCGATTTGTCCCGGCGGACAAGGATCAATCGCGGGCTTTGACGCACGTTGAGCCATCCGCTCGCGTCGACCCCCTCGCTTGACGCGATGCCCTACCATGCTTGCTCCTTCGACCGTGTTATAAGCGGGAAAGAAGAGGCTTAAACTTCGACATTTCAACAACCTTGTACTTTATGTGAAACAATCGAAGTTAAAGTTCGATATGTTATGAAAAAAGATACGCCATATTGCGACTTGCACCAATATGCGGGCCTATCTCCGCAAGCTGTTTGTCGGAGGCATGCGTCACATGATATCCCGTACCAAGGTTGTTGTCATTGGGGGTGGCATTGCGGGCTGTTCCACGCTTTACCATCTGACCCAGGAAGGCTGGAGCGACGTCGTTCTGGTCGAGCGCAACGAACTGACCAGTGGCACAACCTGGCATTCAGCGGCGCAGGTGACCAACTTTGGTATGAACCAGACCATGGTCGGCCTGAAAACGCATTCGATCAATCTGTACAAGAATCTGTCTGAAAACCCGGAATACCCAATCAACTATCACCACGCCGATGGCGGTATCCGGTTGGCTAATACCGAAGCGCAAATGCAGGGCTATCGCCATTTTGCGTCAATGGCGCGGGGCATGGGGGTGGAATTCGAGGTTATCGACGCCGAAGAATGCGCCCGCCGTCATCCTCTGATCTCAACCACCAACCTGCTTGGTGGGCTTTGGGATCCGCTGGACGGCGATATTGATCCTGCGCAACTATGTCAGGCTCTGGCCTATCACGCGCGCAAAGCGGGGGCTGAAGTCTATCGCAATACACCTGTGACCGCCCTGTCTCAGCACAAGGACGACACTTGGACCGTTCACACTGAACAGGGCGACATCGACTGCGACATCGTGGTCAATGCCTGTGGTTACCGTGTCAACGAAGTGGGTGCGATGATGGGTGTCCATCACCCCGTCGCCTCGATGGAGCATCAATACTTCCTGACCGAAGACATCCCCGGCATTGCAGAGGCCGGACACCGGATGCCGCTGCTACGATGCCCAATCAGTGACTACTATAGCCGTCAGGAAAAAGGCGGACTGCTGGTGGGATTTTATGAACAGGACTGCAAGCCCTGGGGCATGGACGGTATCGATCCAAACTTTGTTAATGCGCTCTGCCCGGATGATCTGGATCGGGTCATGGATGTGCTGGAAGGCGCGTTCGAGCGGATGCCCGCCTTGCGTGAAACAGGCATTCGATCGGTCGTGAACGGCCCGATCACCTATACAATCGACGGTGCACCGTTGGTTGGGCCGATACCGAGCAAGCGCAATGCTTTCTGCATTATCGGCTTGCGTGCCGGTCTTGGCGAAGGCGGCGGGCACGGTTGGCTGCTGGCGCAACAAATCGTGCATGGCGAGGCGTGTTACGACACCTGGTGCCTCGATCCGCGCCGCTTCACCGGACATGCCAATGTAGAACTGACCTCGCTTAAGGCCATCGAGGACTATCAGAATGAATTCCGTTTCCATTTCCCACACGAACACCGACCCGCAGGTCGCCCCGCCAAAACGACGCCGCTGACGCCAATTCTGGCAGCGGAAGGCGCCGAGTTTACTGTGGTGAACGGATGGGAACGGGTGGATTACATCAAACCGTCGCCCGATTTCCATCCCAGCCTCACCTTCAACTTTGACGAATCCTTCGACGTCGTCGCAAGCGAAGTTAATAACGTGCAAGAGAATGTCGGCCTGTGCGAAGTGAATGGATTTAACCGGTTGGAAATCACCGGGCCTGATCGCCATTCATTTCTTGACCGGTTGTTCTGTGGCAACGTCACCAGGCGTTCAGGCCGTGTTGGTCTAGGCTATCTTTTGAACCAACAGGGCATGATCAAGGGCGAGGCCACAATCGCCAACATTCCAGCCAGCGATCGTGGGCCAGACCGCGTCTGGTATGGATCGGCAGCTGCGAGTGAATTCCACGATATGGATTGGCTGTCCCAGCATCTGCGCGCGGAAGAGGATGTGCAAATCCGGTCGATGACCAATGACCAGACGATCCTTGTTCTGGCAGGCCCCAACGCGCGTAAAGTCCTGTCCGCCTGCGCGCGTGGAGATTGGTCGAAAGAGGCCTTCCCGTGGCTCTCGGTTCGCGAAACCTTCATTGGCTTTGCCCCGGCCACCGTCATGGGCATCAGCTTTTCGGGCGAGCACGCTTATGAAATCCACGTCCCAAATGCCTCGCTTTATGCCGCTTATCTTGCCCTACGTTCAGCCGGTGAGAGGCATGGTTTGAAACTGTTCGGCGCGCGTGCGGTTGAATCTATGCGTACGGAGAAAGGTTTTTTGCACTGGAAAGCCGATCTGCTAACCGAGTTCGACCCGTTTGAGACAGCGCTGGATCGCTTTGTCAATTTAGACAAAGGCCAGTTTGTTGGCAAAGACGCGCTGCTGAAACGCAAGGCCAGCGGCCCAAAAAGATCGTTGGTGACGCTGAAGATCGACGCCATACACGCCCCGGCCCACGGCGGCGCATCGCTGATGGAGGGCGACACAGTTGTTGGTACCATCACATCCGGAAATTGGGGTCATCGCGTCGGGATGAACCTGGCTTACGCCTTCGTAACCCCCGAGTTGACCAGTCCAGGCACCACAATGAACTTGGACATGTGCGGAGATATGGTCGCGGCAGAAGTTATACCTTTTTCACCCTATGATCCGGATTTCTCGCTCATGCGCAGTTGAGGATGCTTTAAGCCTTCTTCGCGCCTTCTTTCTTGCCATAGCAGGTCCTGTTCCGGTTTAGGTGCAAGCCCGGCAACCCCCTGAAACCGTGGAAAGCCTGTGGCAAGTGCCTGCCTGCCCCCCCTTAAAAAAACCAATGAGGTCGAAAACTACTCAAACTATTCAACGGTAAGTAAACAAGTTGGCATATTCTGCTCAACCGTCTGGAAACCAAAGGTGGCAGACACTAAGCTGAATTTGACCCTTTGGCATAGCAATTGAAGGCATAGCAATCGAACCGTCTGCCGCCATGGGCTGTTGTGGAGCTAGAATGCGTGTCAGCGTAGGGATCGCCGTATCTATACTTGTTGCCCTGTCGATTGGCGTGTCGACTTTTGCGGTGCATTCCCTGTGGTGGACAACAGCCCGCGAAAACAGCCGCATGCTGTCGGCCGAAATCAACAGCCAGATTGCCAACACCGTGCGCATTGAACTTGGGCTGACCCTCAGATCGGCCGAGGCCGCATGGGCCGCTGTCCGCACGATTTTCATCCAGGATGTCATCCAGACACGTCAGGCCGACAAACGCGAGTTCGTGTTCCTTTCGCAGCTGCAAGCGCAGCCCAATATCTCGTGGCTGACCTTTGGCTGGCCCGATGGCAACTTTTTTGCTGCCCACCGGCTGGGTGACAGCGGGCTGGAGATGATGGAAATCGACAAGAATATCCGTAACCGAATGCTGCGGAAGGATCGGTATATTTTCATTCCCGGTGACATTCAGTTCGAAGAACGGAGCTTTACAGAAACCGAATACGACCCGCGTGAACACGCTTGGTACAGCAACTTCATAAGCCGCAGCAAACCGGATTGGATCGAGGTTCGGGATCTGCCCGGCAGCGACAAAACATTATATGCCTTTTCCGGGCCCATCGACGTACGCCGACAACGACAGGGCGTGTTGACCGTGGCGATTGACACGGATCGCCTGTCACGCTTTCTGGGCTCACTACGTCCTGGTGAGTTTGGTGCGGCCTTTATCATCAACGCCGACGGCAAAGTCATTGCCGTACCGGATCCCGAAGCCGACGAAATCACACCGGCCCGAATGGGAGAGGGGGAACTATACGAGGTTGCCAAAATCTCGGGTGAAAGGCTGATGGCCGACGCGGACAACAAAACACCCGGCCCCGTGACGAAACGGATCATCTATGAGGATGTGCCCTATGCAGTGGCGCTGACACCTCTTGGATTCTACGGCTGGCGGGTGGCCACAGTAATTCCGGAATCCGCGTTCCTGTCGGGGATCGACAAAACTCTGATCAATCTGGTTTACATCTTGCTTGGCGTCGTTGTTGTCGCGATTGGTCTGGCGATCTGGTTTGTGCGCCACGTCGTTGCAAACCCGCTGTCACGTGTGGCTGAAGACCTCAGCAGGATCGAACGATTTGACGTTGAACAGGTCTCGCGCAGGCCCTCGCGCCTGAAAGAGCTTGAAAATCTGTCCGCCGCGACCGCCAGCATGGCTGTGGGTTTGTCGGCATTTCGCAAATACGTACCGACCGATCTGGTCAGGATGCTTGTGGCGGAAGGCATCAAGACCCAGCCGGGCGGTGAGCCAAAACAGATCTCCGTTTTATTTTGCGATGTGTCCGGGTTCACGGGACTGACCGAAAAACACGGCCCCAAAATCGTTGAACTGATGGCGCCCTTTTTCAGCGCCGCCTCATCGACAATAGAACGCCACGACGGGACGATCGACAAATTTATTGGCGACGCGGTGATGGCCTTCTGGGGCGCACCAAAGCAGAACCCAAAACACGCCGAACACGCCTGCCGTGCCGCGCTGGAGCTGGTGGACGTGGTCGAGAATTCCAGCCTGCAAAGCCAGACCGACAGCGCGCTTCATGTTCGCATCGGGCTAAACAGCGGCGAGGCTCTGGTCGGAAATATCGGGTCCGAGCAACGGTTGAACTATACCGCAATCGGTGATGTTGTGAATGTCGCCAGCCGTCTGGAAGGGGTCAACAAAACTTACGGCACTGCAATCATTATCGGCCCGGAAACACGGCGCGAGGCGGGTGATGCCATCGTCGTGCGTGAGCTGGACACGGTTGAGATACAAGGCCGGTCTGAAGCTCTTGTGGTGTTTGAATTGATCGCGATGGCCGACAAGTTCGAAGGATCACACGATTGGATCGAAGCATACGAAGACGGCTTGTCCCATTTCAGGGCCAATCGTTTCACCAAGGCAATCCATGCGTTTCAAACCGCCGACACCTTGCGTGGCGGCGACATGGCATCGCGATCAATGATCCAACGCGCAACTATGCAGCAATCTGGCCTCTCTTAACCCGGGCATACGCATTAGTTTTCGCCGGCATCACAACCGTGGATCGGGCTTTTCGGACTTCAAAACCGGAAGTAAAGGAACTTTGTGAAAGCGACAGTTCGCGATAAGACGCAAGTGCTCAAGCCACCAATTCTATCGCACGGCACGGTACGTGGGGAGATCGCCAACCTGAAACACGGGTTTTGGCGATTGGTGCGCCAGGTGCTTTGTCTGAACATCCTCTGACCGACACACTACCGGAAACGGCATCAGCAGCGGTGTTTGAAATGGCTTGACTGATTCCAGACACATGTAAAATCTTCACCGACTGCAGCGCCGTCACCGGCAGATCGTCTGGACCCATTCGGCTGCTGGAGGAAACTGCACGGAAGTAGGTGAACTCACGACCATTCGTGCCATACGTTACAAAGTAAACACCGATGTGCGCATCCGAGACCTGGCGAACAGTCGACGTATTGATGCCTTCTGCCGTCCAAAGGTCAATGAACGAGTTTCCAAACGTGTCTGCCCCAATATGTCTTTCTCTGAACTTCACAACAAAACCGACAAAGGATCACCAGAAGGGCCACTGCGTCAGGCTCAAAAACCGCGTTGCGCAAGGTTGGTCCAGAATGCAATTCCATGACGGATCGCGTCATCGTTGAAATCATATGACGGGTTGTGAAGCGGCATGGCGTTGCTCCCGTCCAACCCGTTTCCCATCAGAATGAACGCGCCCGGTCGATGCGCCAGAAACTCGGCAAAATCCTCCGAGAAACCCACCCGACCGTATTCAGCGTCAACAGAGCCAACATCGCGAGCTGCGCCCAAGATTACCTCGGTGGCCCGGGTATCATTTACCAAAGGCTGGAACGACGTTGAATAATCGACCTCCGCCGCCACCTCTTGCGCAGCACACACGCCATCAACGATGGCGCGCATTCTGCGCTGAATGTTGTCCGAGACGTCTTTGGAAAACCCCCGGCAATCCCCACGCAAGGTCACATTACTCGGCAGGATATTGCGCGCTCCGTCTGTCAGGAACTCAGTAACTGAAACCACGCCATGTTCGCCGGGAGGAAGCGAGCGCGATACAATCGACTGCAAGTGCAATACAATCGCAGATCCCGTCACGATCGGATCAACGCCCTTCTCTGGCATGGACGCGTGCCCCCCCTGCCCCTTAAGGCGGATTTCAAAATTATCCTCGAATGCACAGAAAGGTCCTGCCTGAGTGGCGAAGTGGCCCAGCTCCATTCCCGGCATATTGTGAAGCCCAAAAACTGCGGTCATAGGAAAGCGTTCGAACAAACCGTCAGCAATCATCGCAGCGGCCCCATTTCCGTTCTCTTCATCCGGCTGGAAAACAAAGTGAACGGTCCTGTCCAACGATGTGTCCGCAGCAAGGGCCAAGGCAGCACCAAGCAGCATTGTACTATGCCCGTCATGGCCGCAGCCGTGGAACTTGCCCTCTGTTTTCGATCGATAGGGCAAATTGGTCATCTCGTGAATCGGCAGCGCGTCCATATCGGCGCGAAACCCGATTGCGGTCTCATCAGGACCACGGCGCAAAGTGGCAACAACCCCGGTTCGACCCACGCCTCGGGTGACCTCAAGCCCGGCGCGCTCCAACTCAGCCGCGATCAAATTGGGGGTCCGGTCAAGGTCGAACCCGGATTCTGGATGGGCATGAAGATCACGACGAAACGCAACAAGATCAAGCATCAGAAACGCCCCCTTCGGACAAGATGACCAATGGCAAATCATCGTCGCCCTCAAGGCAGGCGGCAAGCCCAGCCGCTCCGGATGGCGTGGTCGAGAAACCCAAATCAAAGGCGCTGTTTACTGCGTTCTGAGCCTGTTGGTCACTGATTGTAACCCAATCGTCTGCACAGCGCTTCAAGATATCCAAAGCCAACATGGATGGCGTTTTGCAATCCAGCCGCCCCATATTTGAAACGGGCCCTTCAACCGTAAGGATTTCTCCGGCTCGGGCGCTTTCCTTCAGACAGGGTGCAGCATCTGGTTCAACCACTGTGATCTTTGGCTGCACCGGCCAATTCGACCGGATCATATAGGCAATGCCCGCGGCCAGCCCACCAACGCCCGCCTGCAGGTACACGTGGCTCGGCCAATTTGCGGACACTTCTAAATCGTTGCGCATTTCTTCAGCAACGACAGTATAACCCTCCATCACCAATCGCGGAGGCTCGGTATATCCCGGCCACGACCCATCGGCGAGGTGAATGGCACCGGTTGCTTCGGCGTCGGCGATGGCTGCGGCCACGCTTGCCTCATAGTCACTGCCGGATCGAACAACATCTGCGCCTTTCGCCCGAAGACGAACGGCAAACTCTTCGGGGACTGTTTCGGCAAGATAAATGCGCGCCGTTGCACCAAAGAGCTGCGCGCCGGCGGCCACGGACATACCGTGATTGCCAGCACTGGCGCACACAAAAGTCATCGTTCGCGCCACATCCTTTACGGGATCGCTCAGAAAGGCGCTGGGTGTCAAAGAACGACCAACACGCGCTTCGATCAGCTTGGCAACAGCGTAAACACCGCCCAAAGCTTTGAACGCGCCCAGGCCCATCCTGTTGGTTTCATCCTTGATCAGGATCGAGCCCCCCCGGAATCTGTGGGTTTCCAAAGGGCTCGGCTTATAAGCAGGACATTCCGCCAGCAACGCCAGCGGCTTTGCCACATCAAGTTTCTTACTGTGTTCCATGATCAGAGTTTTACGCACAAGCTGCGATCTATTATGGTCACATTTGCCGATTTTTCGGGAAACTTTTTCACATCAAGGAAATCTTTGTGAAACTCGACCAATTTGACCGCAGCCTGCTGCACCTGATGCAACGAGATGCTAAAATGGGGCTGGAGGCGCTTGCATCCGAAACAGGCTTATCGGTCGCATCCGTTCAAAGGCGTCTGAAGGCGCTCAGAGCTTCTGGTGCTATTCACTCGGAAGTGGCAATCGTCGACCCGAAAAAACTGGGCGTTGCAATGAGCTTCGTTGTCATGGTCGAATTAGAACGCGAACGCCAGGATCAGATCGACGCTTTTTCTCGGCAGGCGCAGGCAGAGCCAAGGGTGCAACAGTGCTATTACATCACAGGTGATGCTGACTTTTGCCTGATCTGTACGGCGCGTGATATGGATGATTTTGAAGAACTGACCAAAAAGTTGTTTTTCGACAATTCAAACGTTCGCCGCTTCCGCACGTCAGTTGTGATGGGACGCAAGAAAGTCGGCTTGGGCATTCCTGCCAAAAACAATGACATGGACTGATGAAGCGCCCCATTCTCGCTTTATCGAAGTAGCAAAGACCAGATTTTTCGTTTGGGCAACTGTTCTGGCCTTTGCCTAATCGCTCTTATGCTGCGGCAATCTGGCTTGCTTTTTCAACCAACACTTCCGCTTGGCGGATCGAAGCATAGTCGATCAAACGACCATCCAGAGAAACAGCACCTTTCCCATCCGCTTCCGCCTCGGCCATGGCGACAAGAATGCGCTGAGCCTTGGTCACTTCGGCGTCGGATGGCGACATAACCTCGTTTGCCAAAGTAATCTGGCTTGGGTGAATGGCCCATTTCCCTTCGCAGCCCAAAACAGCGGCGCGCTTGGCGGCAGCTTTATATCCATCGGGGTCCTGAAAATCCCCGAACGGACCGTCGATGGGTCGCAGCCCGTTGGCGCGTGCGGCCACGACCATGCGCGCAAGCGCGTAGTGCCACATGTCACCCCAGTGTGTCATGCGACCTCCATCGGTATCCGCATCGGTCAGCACTGAATAATCGGGGTTCACACCACCGATGATGGTTGTCCGTGCACGTGTCGATGCCGCATAATCGGCAACACCAAAGTGAAGACTTTCGTTGCGCTTCGAGGCAGCGGCGATCTCGCTGACATTTTGCATGCCCAGCGCAGTTTCGATGATGTGCTCGAACCCGATGCGCTTGCCATAACCCTTTGCGTCCTCGATTTGCGTGACCAGCATATCCACGGCATAGACGTCAGCAGCTGTTCCGACCTTGGGGATCATGATCAGATCCAGCCGCGTGCCAGCCTGTTCAACAACATCCACCACGTCGCGATACATGTAATGGGTGTCCAGCCCGTTGATGCGCACCGACATGGTCTTGTTGCCCCAATCGATGTCATTCAGCGCCTGAATGATATTCTTGCGCGCCTGTTCCTTTTCGTCAGGCGCGACAGCATCTTCCAGATCAAGAAAGATGACATCCACATCCGATTTTGCCGCCTTTTCAAACATTCCGGGCTGGCTACCGGGAACGGCAAGCTCGCTACGGTTTAGACGTGCTGGGGCTTGTTCAATGGGGTGAAAGCTCATGTTTTGGTCCTTCTTCTTACAGGTTCGCATGGATCGGGAATCGTGCGCAGAGTTCTGCGACTTCGGCTTTGACCTTGGCTTCGACAGCGCCGTTGCCGTCTTCACCATTCGCGGCCAGACCGTCGACCACTTCGATGAACCAATCGGCGATGAAGACGAACTGGCAACCGCCATAATAGCGCCGACCGGAATAGCCTTCGGCGTATTTGTTGGTCATGACCGAACCCTGCGCCTCCATCACGGCGGCAGAGACGATGTTCTCAGAGGCAATCAGCTCGATCTCGTCGCGCTGACGACCCAGTTCAGATGTGATCGAGCCAAAAAGTTCAGGGTCGCGGTCAAACAGGGATTGGGTGAAAAATCCATCGGCACGTTGCGGTGCATTCAAAAGTAAATCCTCCGGTGGATGGCGGCGACGCGGCCACCGTGGGCCGCATCGGCAATTAGCCTTAGGCGCGCTGGCAGGTCAGATCACCCGATCGCGTGGCTCTCGGCCTTCGAAGAAATCACGCAGGTTATCGAGCACACGGAACCCCATCGCCTCGCGTGCCTCGCGCGTGGCGCTGCCCAGATGCGGCAGCATCACAAGGTTGTCGCATTGCAGAAGATCCGCACATATGCGTGGTTCACCATCGAACACATCCAGTGCTGCACCGCCGATCATGTCGAAAGCCAGCGATTGAACCAACGCCCGTTCGTCGATGACTTCACCACGCGCCGCGTTGATCAGGAACGCGTCGGGTTTCATAAGGTCCAGCCTGCGCGCATTGATCAGGTGGCGGTTCGCAGCCCCGCCGGGGCAATGAAGTGAGACGAAATCGCATTGCGGCAACAACTCATCAATTGACGCCACCTGAGTGGCATTGCACCGCGCCAATATATCCGGGTCCACCGGGCTGCGGTTATAGACCAGCACGTCCATGCCAAAGCCGTGATGCGCACGGCGGGCCATTTCCTGACCGATGCGCCCATAGCCGATGATGCCAAGCGTCTTACCGCTGACTTTGGTCCCAACCAGATGCGTGGGCCGCCAACCGGTCCAGTTGCCGGAACGCAGCTCGCGTTCGCCCTCGCCCGCCCGACGCGCCACCATCAGCAGCAGGGTCATGGCGATATCTGCAGTGCATTCTGACAGAACATCAGGCGTGTTCGTCACGGTCATACCCAGTTCGCGGGCAGACGGCTCACAAATGTGGCTGTAGCCGACCCCATAATTGGCAAGGATTTTTGTCTGCGCACCAGATACGTCCAGCGCCTCGGCGCTGAGCGTATCGGTTACCGTAGGCAAGACCGCGTCATAGGATTTCAACGCCTGCCGGATTTCAGACGGGGACAAAGGTTTGTCCCCAGTGTTCAGTACGGTGTTATAGTTCTCGGCCAACTGCGCCTCGACGGCAGCAGGCCAGCGACGGGTCACAAGAACAGACGGTTTGACCATCACGCAGCCTCCATCACACGCGCAATTGTTTCACCAATTACGGCAGGGTTTTCCGCCACGGTCACACCAGCGGCAGACAGGATTTCAACCTTCTCGCTAGCGCTTTCGCCAAAGGCCGAGATGATCGCACCCGCGTGGCCCATGGTCCGCCCTTTCGGAGCAGTCAGGCCCGCAACGTAGGCGATCACAGGTTTGGTGATGTGGTCACGGATGTACTCTGCCGCCTCGGCTTCCTGCGGGCCGCCAATCTCACCAATCATGGCGATGACATGGGTGTCTTCGTCTTCTTCGAACCGTTGAAGGATGTCCTTGAACGAAGACCCGTTGATGGGATCGCCCCCGATCCCGACGCTGGTCGATACACCAATTCCGCGTTCTTTCAGCTGCGCTGCGGCCTCATAGCCCAGCGTGCCCGAGCGTCCGATAATCCCCACATGCCCCGGAAGGTAGATGTGACCCGGCATGATCCCCAGCAAAGCTTTACCGGGCGAAATCGTGCCCGCGCAGTTCGGACCGGTCAGAACCATACGTTTGTCTTTGGGGTAGCGGTACATGTAGCGTTTCACCCGGATCATGTCTTGCGCTGGGATACCGTCGGTGATGCAAACGCAGTACCGGATGCCTGCATCCGCTGCTTCCATGATCGAATCCGCGGCAAACGGAGGAGGAACGAAAACAAGGCTGGCATCCGCGCCGGTCGCCTCAACGGCTTGTTTGACAGTGTCAAAAACCGGAACGCCTTCGACGGTTTCGCCGCCCTTGCCGGGAACGACGCCGCCTACGACATTCGTGCCATATTTCAGCATGTCTTTGGTGTGAAACCGCGCCATCCGGCCGGTGATGCCCTGTACTATGACACGCGAGTCGCGATCGAGAAGAATGCTCATTACACAGCCCTCATCTTGGTGCCTTGGGTAAGGTCGTTTTTCCATGCGCCTACAGCGCGTTCTGCTGCTTCCATCAGTGTTGTGGCGCGGATGATCGGCAGCCCGGACTTGGCAAGGATCTTCTGGCCCTCTTCGACATTGGTACCAGCGAGCCGGACAACGACCGGAAGGTCGATATCCAATTCTTTCAGCGCCTGAACGACGCCCTCGGCCACCCAATCGCAGCGGTTGATGCCTGCGAAAATGTTGACGAGGATGGCCTGGACATTGGTGTCCGACAGAACCAGCCGAAACGCCTTGGCGACCCGTTCTGGCGAAGCACCGCCACCGATATCAAGGAAGTTTGCGGGCTCACCACCGGCCAGCTTGATCGTGTCCATAGTTGCCATTGCCAGACCGGCACCGTTGACGATGCAACCGATGTTTCCCTCCAAACCCACGTAAGACAGCCCCCGGTCCGCCGCGCGACTTTCGCGCGGGTCTTCCTGGCTTTTGTCGCGCAGCTCGGCAATCTGCGGGTGGCGGAACAGAGCGTTGTCGTCAAAGCTCATCTTTGCATCCAGCGCCAGCACCCGGTCGTCGCCGGTGATGACCAGCGGGTTGATCTCGACCATGGTGGCATCCAAGTCGCTGAACGCGGCATAGCAACCCTGCAGTGTGCGCACCATCTGCTGGATCAGCTTGGGTTCAAGACCAAGCTTGAACGCAATTTCACGCGCCTGGAATTCCTGAAGCCCAACTGCCGGTTCCACAATGGATCGCACGATACTGTCCGGACGGTCGGCCGAGATGTCTTCGATCTCCATCCCACCTTCCGACGAGGCAACAATCATCACCCGCTGGCTGGATCGGTCCAGAACAAATCCCAAATAAATCTCGCGATCAATCGGCACGGCGGCTTCGACGTAAACACGGTAGATGCCTTTGCCTTCCGGGCCCGTTTGATGCGTGACCAGCTTGCGACCGAACAGGTCATCGCAGGCCTGATAAATCTCGTTTTCAGTGTTGCACAGCTTGACGCCTCCGGCCTTGCCGCGCCCACCGGCATGGACCTGCGCTTTGACGATCCACTTTTCACCACCCAGCTCTCGCGCCCGATAGGCCGCTTGTTCCGGGCTGTAAGCAAGTGCGCCCGGAGGTACGTCGACCCCGAAATTGGAAAGAAGTTCTTTCGCTTGGTATTCATGAATATCCATCTGCAATCCTCCCGTTCATGCAGTGTGGTTAAGCAGCGATTGAAGTGCCGTAGCGGCTTTCAAGCAAAGCCTCGATCGCATCCTGATCGACCTCTCCGCCAAGCTCGCGCAGGGCTTCGGCGAACAGGCGTACGATCCGGCTGACCGCGTCGCGGTTCAACTGATTGAGGATGCCGATCCGCACCTGTACCGGAGCGCTGAGAGTCGGCCAGATGCCAAATCCCCGTGCACGGCAGTTCTGGACCAGCTCCATCTCTCGCCCCGCCAGTTCCGGTGGCAGGTTCAGAACAACAAGGCTGGGCATGTCCGATGTCACTTCGCAGCCCATTTCGATCACCGCATCGCGCAGAACCTTCTCATGGGTGCGGTAGGCCATGGCCCGCTTTGCCAGGCTTTCTTGCAGGGTCAGTCGCAGGGCTTCGTGGAACGCCGCAACGGCGTATCCCGAATGCGTCCGGTGGTATGTGCCTTTTTCTACGTCTTGCCCATCGACAATGCCCCAATGGCGCGCTTCAAAGATTGGGTTGTGAACATAGGAGTATGCACCTGACACCTTCAGGCTTTCGATATAAGCATCCGTAAAGCTGACCGGCGCGTAGGTCAGCGGCAGGCAGCACAAACCTTTTTGCGGGCAAGACGCCCATCCGGCGATACCGGGAAAATCATCAATCGAAAAGTCATCGGCACCCAGCGACGACACCGCGTCGATCAGCCCCATCACACCGTTGCGTTCACAGGCGTCCGAAAAGCCGCGCAGATCGTTGACACGCCCGGATCCGGTTTCCCAGTGTGCCATGAAGGCCCATTTTGGCTTGTGCTCCGCCAAAGCGGCGTCAACCAGTTCACCTGTCACCGGCTGACCATGTGGAACCTCGATCACGGTGACACTGGCGGCTTGTGGGTCAAGCGGGTTGGATGCGTGTTCTTGAGGTGTAGCTGCCTTGATCCGCAGGGTCAGAGCGTCGATACCCGAGAATGTCCCGTTGGCAAACGCCACGACCTTATCGCCAGGCATGACGGCAGAGAACATAGCGTCCAGAGCGCTCCAACCGGTGCCTGCGACCGCAAAAGTATACGTGTTGGACGTGCCCCAGATTTTCCGCAGCATGTGTTTGCACTCGATCATGCCCCGCAGAACGTCACCCTGCATGTGATCCGCTACGCCTGCGCTGCTGAAGGCGCGCAGGACACGGGCGTCGGTGTTGCCCGGTCCCGGGCCAGCGGCCAAAGTCTCGGGGATCTCAAGAGGAGGGAAAATCTGAAACGTCATTGTCTGTCATCCTCGGCGTTGGTCGGGCTCTTGGACCCGTCGTGTTTCGTTGCCGGACAGAAAACGCCGCCTTGCGCAATGACGCAACGTAACTTACTACTGCTTTAGGATGGCCAAAAGGATGGGGAATTTCCCACCCGAATTGGTAAAAATACCAAGGTATACTGAGTTATCACCTACCCGTTTGGGTAGTAAATTGCGAAAGTTGGGTAAAAACAGATGATTGGCGCGCCAGGTACCCCTATTGATGTCATGCTGGCAGACGGCAATCCGCTGGTTCTGTCTGCCATGTCTGAAATCTTTGAACGCGACCCGCGATTCTCGTTGGTGGCGACGTCAGCCACCGCCGAAGGGTTCCTGGGAACCGTCATGCGAGTTCCGGTTCAGGTCGGGGTGGTCGACTGGAACCTCCCGGTGCTCGGAGCGGCAAAGCTGATCGAGGTTCTTCGAGAACAGGCCAATGCACCCCGGTTTGTGGTGTATGGGGATGTGACCAGCGAAACGCCGCGGCTGGCCATGCAAGCCGGGGCCGCTGGTTTTGCGGCGCGATCCGGCGAGGTTGAAGGCTTGCTTGAAACCTGCGCCGATGTGGCGGCTGGCAAAATGGTCTTTCCATTCATCGACGTTCGAAAAATGCAACAGGACCCTATCCAAAGCCTGTCCCGCAAAGAACGCGCCATTCTTGAAGCCTTGGCCCAAGGCATGTCCAATCGGGACCTTTCAAAAGAACTGCAGATTTCGACAAACACGGTCAAATTTCACCTGTCCAATATCTATGACAAGCTGGCCGTGAAAAACAGAACTCAGGCCATTGCGTTTTACTATTCGTCCAGATCCGCATTGGATTAGGGCTATGGTCCGGGGGCTGCCGTCCAGAATGCGCGACGGCGTAGTACTAGCTAATTCCGTTTCTCCAAAGCCCAATCGTCCTTTATCCTGATCTTGAAAAAGCAGGAGCACCCCGATGGACATCACACCACTCACCGGCGGCTTAGGCGCTGAAATCTACGGCGCCGATATTCGAGACAGCGGGCAATTTCCTGATATTCACCAAGCCTTTGCCAAGTATTCCGTTATCGTCCTAAGGGGTCAAACAGCCACCCCTGAAGACCATCTGAACTTTGCTCGCAGCTTTGGCGCGATCAACGTCAACCGTTTCTTCAAACCGGTTAATGGCTATCCCGAGATTGCGACGGTCTTAAAAGAAAAGGGCCAGAAAGAAGCGGTGGGTGAAGGGTGGCACACCGATCATTCCTATGACGAAGCGCCAGCCATGGGATCAATCCTGCATGCGATTGAGATGCCGCCCTATGGAGGAGACACGCTGTTTGTGTCTATGGCAGCCGCGTATGAGGCACTCTCGGCCCCAATGCGTCAGTTTCTAGACGGGCTGACTGCTGTGCATTCTTCACGTCACGTCTTTGGTGCCGCCATACAAGACAGCGAAGCCGCCAAGAGCGGTCGATTAGGCAACGCAGACGCCGCAACACAAGATGCGCACCATCCCATTGTCATCACACATCCACTCAGCGGGCGTCGTGGTCTTTTTGTGAACCCTGTCTTCACAACGCATATCGAAGGGCTCAGCAAAGACGAGTCTGATGCAATTCTTGCGATGCTGTACGAACACTGCAAACAACCCGAGTTCCAATGCCGCGTGCGCTGGCGCGCGGGCGACATAACGATGTGGGACAACAGAGCCACATGGCACAAGGCAATCAACGACTATCACGGTTTTCGACGCCTGATGCACCGGGTCACGGTTGAAGGCGTGGCTTTGTCGACCCCTGCTGAAAACAAGGACAGCTAAGGAACAAATCCACTGGGCACGCCAAAAATCGGTGCATCCACACTGGAACCTGTCAAAGCGTCCATAAAAGCGATCAGATTCTGGATTTCCACTTCCGAGAGTTCAATCGGATCAATGTCAGTTTTGCTGCGTTGGCGTTCCATTTCCAGTCGATCATCCCAAACCAGAAAGTCAGCGTCGTGCAACCACGGAACCTGAGGCAACCCGGCCATATCGGGCGTCCAGGCATCAAAGCTTGCCTGAGGGTTCAGATGATGGCGGATGACGCTTTCAAGGTCGGGGAAAGCCCCGTTGTGACCGTAAGGGGCCGTCAAAGCAACGTTGCGCAACATGGGGGTGCGAAACCTGTAGGCATCTTCCAACCGGTTGCTTTCACCCATAAGACCAACGTCGCGCGCATACGGATCCCATTGACGGGTTCGGCCCGGACCAAAAGGCGGAATGGCCAAAGCGTGGAATTCCTGATCGGACATCAACGGGCCCGCGTGGCACACGGAACAGTTTGCCTTACCATAGAACAGATCCATCCCGTCTTTTTGAACGGTTGATAACGCATTCATGTCCCCTGCCAGATACTGGTCGAATGGGCTGTCCGTGCTGCGCCATTCGATGGCCATGAACGCTGCCAAGGCATTGGCGACCTGCGTGATTGTAATGTCCTCGGTTGTTTCGATTTCTCCGAACGCCGCGACCATCGCCGGTCCGTAAAACGGATCGGTTCTTACGCGTTTGGCAAGGATCGGCCAACCTTTGTCGATCCGATCGTGGACGGCCCCGGTCACTTGGTTTTCGGCTACATTTCCCGCCATTTCGAACTGTGCGGTCAATGGAAAAAGCGCTTGTGCGGCTAGCAAAGAGTTCAACCCTTCAGGCAACCATTCCTGCGCGGGTGAGTTGAACCCGTTTTCATAAACATCCGAGATGCTCAGGCGGCCATCGTGAAACACCGTGTGGATACCTTTCGCCCCGAGATTCCATAGCCCCGGTGAGTTACGCGGGATACGCTTTCGGATTCTGTCTGCGCCGGTGCCCGGAGTACGGTCCGGTCCCAGACCTTCACCGCCTTCCCCGATGCCAAGCGACAGCCCATCTGAAGTCCCGAAGTCCGGATGATGGCAATGCGCGCAGGATATATTCTGATTGCCCGACAGGATCGGGTCGTAAAACAGTTGATGACCGATGGCGGCCTGTTCCATATCAAAAGGCAGGAAATCATCATCTGTCAGAGGGCGCGGCACATCCTGTGCCGCCGCGCTCCCGGCCAAGAGGAAAGCAACCCCATGCGCCAGTTTGTACTTGCCCTTTGTCTGCTTGCCAGCCCGGCGCTCGCCGAACTGGAACAGGCGCGCGATTTGATGGAGGCCGGCGAGTTTGAGGCCGCGCGCAAAGAACTGCTGCCCGCCGCCCGCTCGGGCAATGCCGAGGCCGAGGAATTGATCGGCGTGATGTACGGGCTGGGCCTGGGCGTCGAACGGGACTATGAGCGCGCGTTCGAATGGTATCTGCGCGCCTCGATGAAGGGGCATCCGGGGGCCCAGTCGGGGGTTGGCTGGTATTATGAGCTGGGTCTTGGGATGCCCGCGCCTGATCTGGTCAGGGCTTACATGTGGTACACGCTCAGCGCGATTGGCGGCGATCCCGATGCGGCGATCAGCCTTGAGGAAGTGGTCAAGAAAATGTCGCCGGAGCAGATCGAAAGAGCGCATGTTCTGGTGAACGACTACAAAGGGTGGATGTACCCGTTTCGATAGGGGCCGGGCCCGAAGGCCCGACCCGGACGCTTAGTTCAGATCCGCATCGCGCGACGCGTTCACATCGGCCTCAGCCGCAGCGACCGCTTCGGTCAGTGCAACAAAGATCTCGTCCCCACGCGCGACATTGGACTGGAACCAGTCATATACCGGCGTTGCGGCCTCTTTGAACGCAGCCTTTTGCTCCGGCGTGGGTACATAGAGGTCACCGCCGCCAGCAACGAAATCCTCGTAAGCCTGGATCGACTTTCGTTTAGGCGACGCGAAAGTTGCCTGTTGTAGCGCATAGAAGCCGTCGACAACGACACGACGCATGTCTTCCGGCATTTCCATAAACTTGGCGTTGTTCATCCACCACATCGCGCCCATGTAAGCGTGCCCGTCCAAAGTCAGATACTGCAAACCGGCATCGGGGAATTTCATGCCCATGATATCCGTAATACCGTTTTTGGATCCTTCGACCACGCCTGTCTGGAAGCTGGTGAACAATTCTGGCCATGGGATTGGCGTTGGCGACGCCCCAAGTGCTCTGACCAGTTCCTGTGGCAAATCGGCGACCACGGTACGAATCTTCAAACCTTCCATATCCGCAGGTTCCGCGATGCGGCGCTGCGTGTTGGCGAAATTGCGCCAGCCACCGGTATTGCCGATGGTCATCAGACGAATTGCGCCGCCGGAATCCTCCAGCGCCATCTCACGCATTTTGCGGGTAAAGTCGCCCGTCAGGACGTGTTCGGCGATGCGGTCATCCGCCATCAGATAGGGCAGGTCCAACACCTGTACGTACGGGAAAATACCCGAGGCCCCGCTTGATGTCGAAATGAAGATGTCGATTGTGCCGTCGGCGACGCCTTGCAGGCATTCCGCGCCGTTCGAACACAGTTGGGTTCCGATGAACAATTCGACTTCAATCGCGCCGTTCGAGGCGGCCTCGACGTAGTTCTTGAAAACTATCAGGCCGTCGTAGTCCTCGTCATTCTCATTCGAGTTGGCAGTGGCGCGCAGCGTGTAGTCTGCGGCTGTGGCGGCCACGGCAGACGCGGCCACCAACGATGTGGCCACCGCTGCGGTTTTGATAAAGTTTCTGAGCATGCGTTTCCTCCCTGTGGAACTCAGTTAGTTGGCAAACCCCGTTATGCGCGGGATGGTCATGGATAGTGCGGGGATGTAGGTGATCAGGAAGATCACTATGATTTCGACCGCCAGGAATGGCAGGATCGCTTTGGCGATGGTCTCAACCCGTTCGCGTGACACGGCGGCGGCCACGAACAGGACCAAGCCCATCGGTGGGGTGGCCAGACCAACGGTCAGGTTGACGCTCATGATGATGGCGAAGTGAATTGGGTCAACACCGAGGCTGGTGAAGATCGGGCCAAGGATGGGCCCGAGAATGATGATCGCGGGACCGGCGTCCAAGAACATACCGACGATGAAAAGCAGCAGATTGATCAGAAATAGTAGGATCAGCGGGTTTTCCGAAAGGCTGAGTATCAGTGAAGCCAATTGCTCGGGCGCATGGCTGAGGCTGACCACAGTTTTGAACGCCATCGCCGCGCCAACCAGCAGCAGCACGACGGCCGAGGTCATGCCTGCGTTGCTGAGAACCTCGGGCACTTCTTTCCACGTCAAAGTGCGCAGAACGAAGAAGCCGATGATGAAAGCATAGCCTACGGCGACGGCTGCAGCCTCGGTCGGGGTGAAAATACCGCCCAGAATACCGCCCAGAATGATGACCGGGGTCATCAGCGGGAAGAAGGCTTTAAGGCTGGCCTGACGACGCTCGGGCCAGGTGTATTTCCGGCTGGCGACAGGGAAGTCATATTTGTCAGCCATCAGTTTGATCATCAGCATAAGGCCGACACCAACCATCACACCGGGGACGATACCCGCGAGGAACAGGGCAGCCACGCTTTCGCCCATTACGTAGGCATAGATGATCATGATGCCCGAGGGCGGAATAATCGGTCCGATCACCGAACTTGCCGCTGTGATCGCCGCAGCGAATTTACGGGTATAACCCTGTTTCTCCATCGCCGGGATCAGCATGGACCCTAGGGCCGAGGTGTCTGCGACTGCCGAGCCGGACAAGCCCGCAAACAGGATCGAACTCAGCACGTTCACATGTGCCAGACCGCCACGCAGATGGCCCATAAGCGCCTGTGAAAACTCGACAAGACGGATGGTGATGCCGCCTCGGTTCATCAACTCTCCGGCCAGCATGAAGAAGGGGATCGCCATCAGCGGGAAACTGTCCATGCCGTTATAGACGTTGCGGTAGAGCAGCGTGATGTCGTTGGTTTGGCCACTCAGCCACAGCAGGATACCGGGCGCGGCCAGAAGGGCGAAAAAGACCGGCAGTCCGACCAGCAGAAAAATCAGAAAGGTGGGCAGGAACCAGATCAGCATTTATTCGGCCCCCACTGCCGCATCAGGAATTTCGGGCAACAGGTGACCTCCGCCCAGCAGAGTGATGAAAGATCGCAGGATCAACTCGATATTCACCGAGATCAGCAAGATAATCCCCACCAACAGCGAGGCCATCATCCAGCTACGCGGGATGCGGTACCATTCGTCGAACCCGAAAGATGTGGGCAGGTATAGCGCTGCGGTGGCGAACCTACCGCCAAAGCCAGTCACCTCGGACCAGCCGATATTGACGGCGACCAGCAGCACGGCAAGCGAGATTAGCAGCAAGAACAGGTTCAGCGTTTGGCCGATAATGCGCGGCAAAAAGCGCTCCAGCATGTCGATGGCCACAAAGCCACCACGGCGAAAGGCGGTCGGGGCCATCAGACCGGTCATCCACAACATGCAGAACCGCGCGGCCTCATCCGGCCAGGGCAGCGCATTGCCCAGAACATATCGGAAGAACACCTGAATCAGAATTGCAATGACCATGAGTGCAATCGCAACGACACCAACCGCGCGGCCCAGACGCAGCACGGTTTCGTTCACGAATGCAATCGGCGCAAGCACCGATGCCAGTCCGCCCATGCGGATCCTCCCTTGTTCGGCCGCGGGAATGTCCCACGGCCGTCAGATCGCGCTTAGTGCTGCGCGAATTGGCCGAGTTTCCCGGCATAAAAGGTCAGCGCGTCTCCGTCCGCCATGCTGGCCCTAAGAACTTTTCCCACAACAATAACGTGATCGCCCGCATCGTGATATGCATGTTGTTCGCATTCAAACCGCGCCAGGCAATCTGACAACAACGGCGTTCCGTTCTCGCAGCGCTCATGCGCGATGTCGCGCAGGGCGAAGGCATCCTTGGAGCAGCCAAAGCAGAGCTCGGCCTGTTCGGATGACAGCACGTGAACGCTGAAATGACGGGCCTCTTGGAAATAGGGGAAGCGCCGCGAATTGCGGTCACCCGCCCACATGATCAGCGGCGGGTCTAACGACAGGGACGAGAAACTATTGGCCGTAATACAGACCGGACCATCCGCGCTGTCGCAGGTGACGATGGTCACCCCAGTAGCAAAGCGACCAAAGGCGTCGCGCAGGGTACGGGTGTCGTCCTTATGTGGAACGAAGGTGTGGGTCATGTCCTTTGAGATTGCGTTCATCATGGTACCTCATGCCCCAGTGCCGCCTCATAGAGGCGATACCAGGTTTCGCGATCCAGTTTAACTTTCAACGCGTCCGAGCCGCGTTTGATCCGATCCAGATTGTTGGTTCCCAGAACCGGCAGGATGTTGGCCGGATGTGCCAGCAGGAAAGCCACAGCGACGGCGGCGCGATCCACACCGAACTCGGCTGCGATTTCATCGGCCACAACGCCGACCGGAGGGTTTCCGGCCATCAACAGGCCTCCACCAAGCGGCGACCACGCCATCAACGGGTGGCCGTGTTGCTGGTGAAACGCCAGATCGCCATTGGTGAAAGGGCTGATCTCGCCCAGCGAGATCTCGATCTGGTTGGTGACCAGTTTAGTCTTCATCGCCGATTGCAGCAGCGACCAGTCCCACGGGCGGAAATTCGATACACCCACAGCGCCCACCTTACCACTGGCGACAACCTCGTCCAGAGCGGCACCAGTTTCATTGTGGTCCATCAGCGGGTCAGGGCGGTGAATCAACAGCAGGTCGATATGGTCAATGGCCATTTCTTTCAGCGAGGTATCGACCGACTTCAGAATATGGGCGCGCGACGTGTCGTAGTATTTCACCTTCGCATCCGCGCAACGGCCCACCGGGGCGATGATGTCACATTTGGTGACGATCTCCATCTTCTGGCGCAAGCTTGGGTTGGCGCGCAAGGCATTGCCCAGAACGGCCTCAGCTGCGTAACCGCCATAGATATCAGCCTGATCAAAGGTGGTGATGCCCTGATCCAAGCAAGCCTGAATCTTGGCCTCCACATGCCCTGTGGACGTGTCGCTGTCATCGCCCAGCCGCCACATGCCATAGACAAGACGGCTCATCTCAAGCGAGTCAGATAGTTTCACACGTTGCATCAGCGGCGTTCTCCGTTGCCCAGTGGGGTCGCTGGGGTCGTTGCTGGCACGCGCCCGTAAGCTTCGGGCAGCGAGCAGGTTTTCAAGTTGGGCAACACCCGAGCACCAAAGTGCTTGGCCTCATCCATGTGCGGGTAGCCCGAGAATATGAAAGCGCGGATGCCCATCTTCTGATATTCCTCGATCTTCGACATAACCTGATCGGTCGATCCGACCAGAGCGGCACCGCAGCCAGACCGCGCCCGGCCAACACCAGTCCAGAGACCGGGTTCGACATAGCCATACTCGTCTGCCAGATCGCGGTTCTTGGCCTGATGCGCCACACCCAGCGACGTCGCGTCCAACGCCCGTTCACGGATGGCGCGACCGTATTCGTCATCCAGCTTCGAGACGATGTAATCCGCATATTCCTGTGCCTCAGCCTCGGTATCGCGGACGATCATGTGGACACGCAGGCCGTAGTCCAGCGTGCGGTTGTAGTTCTTGGCCACAGCGTGAACGGCCTTCATCCGTTCGGCAAGTTGATCCTTGGTTTCGGGCCACATCAGGTAGACGTCGCAATGTTCACCACACAAATCCAAAGCCGAAGGTGAATATCCACCAAAATACAACAGCGGCCCGCCAGTCTGATAGGGTTTCGCAGGATCCGTTGTCAGACCCGAGAAGTTATACACCTCGCCGGCGTGGTTGATCTCGTCCTGTGTCCAGGCCTGTTTCAAAATCTCGACCACTTCGCGCGATCGCTGATAACGGAACGCACTATCGGCTTTCTCACCGGGGAAGTCCGATGAGATGATGTTGACCGTCAACCGCCCCTTCAGCATGTGATCCAGCGTAGCGATGGTGCGGGCCAGCATGATCGGCTGCATCTCACCACACCGCACGGCAGCCAACATATTAATCTTTTCAGTGATCGGGGCGCAGCCCGCGACAAAGCTCAGCGTGTCCTGGCCAACCTGATAAGAGGATGGGCACAGGATATTGCGGAACCCTTGCGCTTCGGCCTCTTTTACGATGCCGGAACAATGCGCCCAACTGGACCGCAGATCGCCATCGGGCACTCCAAGGAACTGGTAGTCGTCCGAGCAGAGCGCAGCAAACCACGAGACCTCTGCCGCATCCAGATCAGGGGAAGTGATGGGGACGATAGTCATCTGAGTCGGTCTCCGCGCAGCGTTTGCTTTTTCTCTTGCGTAGCAATCGCTTTGATGTAGATCAATAGTGTATCAATTTTTTCCGCGACTAAGTGAAGCGACTGACTGTGCCCTCTGCTAATCGAAACCCAAATGCCCTTCCGGTTTACATCCAGATTGCGGAGCTTCTGATCCGCGACATCGCGGCGGGTCGGCTGATAGACGGCGAGCGCCTGCCACCCGAGCGCGAGCTGGCCGCAGAACTAAATGTCTCGGTCGGGACGCTGCGAAAATCGCTCGCCGAGCTAGAAAAAAAGGGGATGCTCGAGCGCATCCAAGGCTCGGGCAATTACATTCGGGAAACAGGAACACAGAACAGCGTCTATGCGATGTTCCGGCTTGAATTGCCTAAAGGTGGCGGCTTGCCGCGCGCGGATATCCTGTCGGTGGATCACTTGGAAAAACCTTCCGATCTGCCCCCGTTCGGACAGTCAACCCGCGGATCACGCGTGCGTCGGATGCGCTACTTGAATGACACAATCATAGCCGTCGAAGAAATCTGGCTGGACGAATCAGCAGGTTTGATCGACCGGACCCTCTTGTCCGACTCTCTTTACCGCTACTATCAACGCCAATTGGGATTTTGGATCATTCGGGCCGAAGACAGGGTCTCGGTCCAATCGCTTCCCGATTGGACGCCCGAAAGCTTCACCAAACCAGCAGGCCAAACAGTGGGGTATATCGAGCGTTTCAGCTGGTCAGAGACCGCTGAACCCGTTGAATTCTCAAAAACATGGTTCGACCCAGATCGGGCCAACTACGTCCAACGTTTGAAGTAAAAGGAAACACGCATGACCCGAACCATCAACTACGGGCTGATTGGATGCGGCATGATGGGGCAAGAGCACTTGCACAATATCGGCCTGTTGGAACGGACGCGCGTGGCGGCGATTTTTGAGCCGGATCCGGTGATGGCAAAAGCTGCCAAAGCCATCGCACCGGATGCCGCGATGGTAAGCTCGGTCAAAGAGCTTCTGGCAGTCGCGGAGTTGGATTGCCTTGTCATAGCAAGCCCCAATCACTTGCATGTAGACCAGATCTGCGAAGTGGCCGAAACGCGACCCCTGCCGTTGTTGGTGGAAAAGCCGTTGTTCACCGACCCACAGGATGTGGCCCGGTTAGAATATGTTGAGCGTAGCTATCCCTGCCCCATCTGGGTTGCGATGGAATACCGATACATGCCCCCAATTGCCGCTTTGATCGACAAGGCGGAAGCAACGGGTGGCGTGAAGATGCTGTCTATCCGCGAGCATCGTTTCCCTTTTCTGGAGAAGGTTGGCCACTGGAACCGATTCAATCGCAATACCGGGGGCACATTTGTCGAAAAATGCTGCCATTTCTTCGACCTCATGCGCTTGATCCTGCAATCCGACCCGGTGCGCGTGACCGCAAGCGGCGGACAAGCCGTCAACCATCTGGACGAAAGCTACGAAGGCGAAACACCCGATATTCTGGACCACGGGTACGTCATTGTCGATTTCGCCTCGGGCGCACGGGCCATGTTAGAACTGTGCATGTTTGCAGAAGGCTCCCGGTATCAGGAAGAAATTTCGGCTGTTGGAGCCAAGGCCAAGGTCGAGGCGCTGGTTCCCGGCCCAGGGCGCTTCTGGCCGGATCATCTGGGGGAACCACCAGTGCCCAAAGTTATTGTAAGCCCCCGCAGCCCCAAGGGGCCCACGACAATAGATGTACCCGTAGACGCCAGAATATTGGCGGCCGGAGACCACAATGGGTCAACCTTTTATCAGCACGAAGGGTTTCTGGCCGTGCTGCGCGGTGAAAAGGCCAAACCGGACGTCAGCCTGAAGGACGGTCTTTGGGCCGTACGGATGGGGCACGCGGCACAAAAAGCGATAGAAAGCGGCGAAACCGTACGAATAGGCGAATGATCACAAAGACGCGCCGGGTTGGGTTTTAAGATCAGTTGGATCCCAACCCGGCTTATCGCATCCATCATATGGCTCGGCTGATGCACCTTTTGCAATGCCACCAGAAAGCAACAATGGGGTTCACTTTTTCCGTGACCCTTTGCGCATCGGCCGCGCATCCGGGCCTTTTCCTGCGCGCACCTTAAAGCGTTTGGGTTTGTCGCCATCCTGCCGGCCCTTGGCGCGTTCTTTCCGAGAACCCATGGGTTTTGACGGATCAGCCGCGTTCTTGCGCCGCTTGGTCTCGATACCGTTGCTTTTGACGGTTGTTTTCTTCTCAGGATTGCCCTGGCTCTTGCCATGGTTCCGCTTCGGCTTGCCAGACTGTGGTTTGTCAACGTTATCCTGGCGCTTTGAGGGCTTTTTCGCGCTCTGTTCGGATTCAGCGGCGTTTGGATCCACAGCGGGCTTAGAGTCGCGACGCGATACGTCCTTTTTGCGATCTGCACGCGGCGTCTTTGGTGCCGCAGGGGGGCCTTTTGGTGAGGCGTCGAAATCCGGGACGCCGGGCAATTCGGTCAAACGCGCGCCCTGCTCAAGGTCAAGCTCTGGGCCAAGCTCGTTCTTCATCGCAGGCACGGCATCGGTCAGGATTTCAACGAATGTCTCCTGATATTGAACACGAATGGCCCCAATTGCATCTTTGAAAATCCCCGCATTACGACACAGCATGGGCAGCAGCCATCGCGGCTCGGCGCGTTGTTTGCGGCCCAAAGACAGCGAAAACCAAGTGCTGGGCCCGAAATCCGAAGCGTCCCGTTTTTTGCGGGCACCCGGTTCAGGCACATCACCCAAAATCTCGGGCGCGGAATTGCGCTCGCGGTAGAGCCGCAGAAACGCCGCCGCAATCTTCTCGGCAGAGTGCTCTTGCAGAAGGCGCTGAGAGAAAGCCTGTTCTTCGGCGCTTGGGGACTGATCCCAGCCCGGATCGGACATCAGCCGTTCTTCATCGCGCGCAAGCACCGCCTCGGCGGAGGGTGGCGTACCCCATTCCGCCTCTAGTTTGGCGGATTTCAAAAGGCGTTGTGCCTTTGACCGTTGGCGCCCCGGTACAATCAGCACCGAAGTGCCCTTGCGTCCGGCGCGGCCTGTTCGCCCGGATCGGTGCAACAGAGATTCCGCATTGGACGGCAGATCCGCATGGATCACAAGTTCCAACCGGGGCAGGTCTATGCCGCGTGCAGCCACATCTGTTGCGATACATACACGTGCACGCCCATCACGCAGGGCTTGCAAAGCGTGGGTGCGTTCAGACTGGCTCAGCTCGCCCGAAAGCGAAACCACCGAAAACCCCCTGTTGGAAAACTTCGCTGTCAGGCGGGCCACCATAGACCGGGTATTGGCAAAGATGATCGCCGTTTGCGCATCATGAAAACGCAACAGGTTGATGATTGCCTTTTCGATGTCTGACGGGGCCACGGACAGCGCAAGATAGGAAATGTCCGCGTGCTGGGCGTCTTTGTTGCCGACCTCGATGCGGCGTGCGTTATCTTTTTGATAGGTCTGGGCAAGCTTGGCGATACCGCGCGGCACCGTTGCCGAGAATAGCAATGTGCGACGGTTTTCAGGCGTGTGGTCCAGAATGAACTCCAGATCTTCCGAAAACCCCATGTCCAGCATTTCGTCCGCTTCATCCAGGACGACAGCCCTGAGATCGCTCAGATCGATCACACCCCGAGAGACATGGTCCCTAAGTCGACCGGGCGTGGCGACAATGACATGCGCGCCGCGCTCGATCGCTCTGCGTTCAGCACGCGCATCCATGCCTCCAACGGCGGATGCGGTAACGATCCCGGCCTCAGAAAACAGCCAGTCAAATTCCCGTTGCACCTGCATGGCCAATTCACGTGTGGGCGCAATGACCAAAGCCAAAGGGGACGCGGGGCGATCAAATCGGCCATCGCCGTCCAACAAATCTGGCGCAATCGCCAAGCCAAAACCCACCGTTTTTCCCGATCCGGTTTGCGCTGACACCAACAGATCAAGCTGGCTCAGTTCAGGCTGTGTCACCGCGACTTGAACGGGTGTTAGTTCGCTGTAACCCTTTTGGGTCAACGCCTGCGAAAGCGTCTTGGGCAGGTCGAAGGGGTTGTGCATAGATCACCTTGCAGAAGAAAGATCACGCCCTTAACGGTGATGACAGACATTGTACAGCCCGCTCGAACCAACAAGTACGATCGGCGGCAAATCGTCCCTTTGCCGTCTCCAAGGATGTTGTCAAAGCGACCGGAATTCGAGAGGTCAACTCAAACGGCCGCTTTGATCTCAATTCACGAAATGCAGCTGGTCGAACTCTCTGCGCCAGGCAGAAACCTCTGCCAGAACAGTTTCACCACTCAGGCCGCGCATGATCAGATCGGCCAAACGCTCAGCGTCGTCGGACCTCATACCCCACCGCACCAACTCTGGGGTGCCGATCCTCAGGCCGTTCATGTCCGCCTCTACGGGTTCGACCGGCAAGCCGATGCCACATGCGAGGAACCCGCTTGCCCGCAGCTTTTTGGATGCTGTTTGACCTCCGCCGAAAGCCTTCGCAAGAACCGCGAATTGGTGGGAATTTGTAAAACCATCCCGGCAAGTGAAGATCGGAACACCCTGCTCGTGCAACGCTTGGGACAACGCTTGTGACATGGCGATCATCTCGCGCGCATAGGCCGAACCAAATTCCTTCCAATCCAACATCGTGACGGCGAGAGCAGCAGTCTTGGCTGCATCGAAATTGGCAGTCATGCCGGGAAAGGCTATCGCGTCCAGCGCTTTCGCAATTTCGGCTTCATTTGAAACGATCAGACCCCCAGCCGGACCACCAAGGCTCTTATAGGTGCTCATAGTCATGAAATGCGCACCTTCTTTCAACGGGTTTGACCACGCGCGTCCGGCAATGATGCCACACTGATGGGCGGCGTCGAACATAACCCATGCTCCTACTTCGTCCGCAATGGCGCGGACCTCGGCCACAGGATGTTCAAACAGATTAAGGCTGCCGCCAATCGTGATCAGCTTGGGCCTCTCAGACTTCGCCAGTTCGCGCAAACCATCCAGATCGACGGTGTAGCCATTAGCGTTCACAGGTGCTTCGATTGTTCGCAGACCAAAAAGTCCGGCGCAACCAGCTACATGATGGGTAACGTGCCCGCCAATTGAGGCGGGAGGAGCGATTATTGTGTCGCCTGGTTTGCAAGTCGCCATAAACCCATAGAGGTTGGCAATGGCGCCTGAAGGCACGCGAACTTCGGCAAACTGGGCATCAAAAACCTCGGCGCACAGTTCTGCGGCGATAACTTCGATCTCTTCGATTGCTTCCAGCCCCATTTCATATTTGTCGCCGGGGTAACCCAAGGAAGGTCGCGACCCAATGCCTGAAGACAAAAGCAGTTCGGCTTTGGGGTTCATCACATTGGTTGCCGGGTTTAGGTTGAAGCACTCTTTCTCGTGGATGCGACGGTTTTCCTCTGCCAAATGCTCAATCCGGGCCAATAGATCACCCGACGGTGTCGCAGCGGCCTTTGTTGCGATGTCCTGAACCAAGGTTTCGCTTACGGCGGGCACCCAATCTCTTTGCGCAAGTGTCATCTGACGATCTCCTGTTTTTCTCAATGTGACGACTGCCGCGTGACATCGCAAAGCAGAATTGATATTTCTTGGCGTAGAAAAACTAAGGCTTCTGAAATGAGCGTTGTTCCTAATCGCCCGAAAGGACCACCTCTGAACGCCATGCGCGCCTTTGAGGCTGCTGCGCGCCACGTAAGCTTTGCCGCGGCAGCCGAAGAGTTGAGCGTCTCGCCGGGCGCGATATCTCAACACATAAAAACACTGGAAGGTTGGGCAGGGTCCCCGCTGTTTCGCCGCAATGCCCAGGGCGTTGAGCTCACCCCTGAAGGGCAGTCACTTGTCGCGGATTTCACCTCGGCCTTTGACCAAGTGGCCGATGCGGCCCGAGCGTTGCGCAACTTAAAGCCCAAGGCCGATTTTCACATCGCAGCCCTGCCCAGTGTTGCCCAACTTTGGCTGCCCAAGCGTCTGCGTCAGATCAGAGCTCAACTGCCAGACATCACTTTTTCTGTAACAGCCATGGAAACTCCGCCCACTCTTGGGCGTGAGCTGTTCGATTTGTCGATCTTCTTCGCCGTGACGGATGGATCGCCAAGGCAGATCGCTGTTTGCAAGGACATTATCGCTCCGGTTTGCGCGCCTACGCTTCTGGATCGCGCCCGAGGCGGAAACGGATTTGAAGACATTCCACTACTGCATGATCAGGCTTGGAAAGACGATTGGTCCACTTGGTCCCAAAAAACTGGGTATAAACTGCGCGATGATCAAAGTGGACCTCAGTTTTCGCTCTACAGCCTTGCCGTCGAAGAGGCCAAGGCCGGCGCAGGCATGTTGATCGGACACATGTGTCTGATCGAAGAAGCTTTAGCTTCTGGTGCTTTGACGCCCGTGCATAGTCAATCCTGCCATACAGGTCGCTCTCTTGTGATCGAAATGCCAGAACAATCGAGACGCAGACCTGAAACGGACCAAGTTGTTCAATTGCTGTCAGACTGAACGATCATCCACGCCAAAGATTGAACTGTCTCTGCTTCCGCTAATTGGGTTGGATTTCACCTTTTCTGAGCGATAAACTGCGGTTGGGGCTTGCCGCGATGGGCGGCTTTGGGCGCTGACAGTTTTGGAACTCGATCTACCTGCCGACGCTGATATTGACTTCAGAACCTGTCTGCTAAGTGTGCAGTCAGCCACTTTCGTATGATCGAAGTTTGTTAGAAGACAAGCTTCCAACTCTTCCTACTTCGAGAAAGTAATGGCTGTGCTACTGTCGCGAAGCTTATACCGTTCTGAGCCCGCTCAGCCAATTGCAGCTGGGTCGTCGTGGTATCGACATGCACCACCTCTTTGTCGAACGGCCCCATCGCGGCATGGGCGTCGGGCGGCGGCTGATCGAAGGCGCAATATACAAGGCGCGCGCGCTGTCCTGCTCCTACATGATGGTCGGCACCCACCCCGACAATTCAAAAGCCCAAGCCGCCTACCTGGCTTGCGGATTCGAGCGGCGGGATGCGGTGCATCCCCGGTTTCACTTTCCTCTCGATGCCTAGTGGGTTTCAGAACCGACCAGCAAGCCTTACAACCGCTCAACCATGTCGATCGGTCCAGCCTCAGCCTCAATCGCGCGGTTCAAAGCTTTCCGGAACAGTTTGGCCCCCGCGTCCAGCCCCAGATCAATATGGGGCGTCTTGGCGTATTTCATGCCCAGATGAACCTTTTCCAACACTTCTTTGTCCTCAAGAAACGCCATCCGCGCGCCATCATTCATGAATTTGGACACCTCGGCATTGTCGGGATCGGAATTGCGGTGCTGGAACCAAAAATACCGGGTTCGATCCTCATCAATCGGGGTCATGAAGTTGTAAGATATGTTGATGAATGTCTCAGCAACCGGTTGCTTATCATAGCCTCCGGTCCCGACGGGCGTGTAGATAGATTTGTTCAGCCCGATCGCAGGCATACACATCTCATAGTGCTGCAGTCGGTCACAATCACCGTCAAAGGCCACCAGTTTCGCGTAATAAGGCGACGGCGGCTTGTTCTCGATCCAGCGCGAAACGATTACGCCTCGATCTGTTCTATTCACATCCAACGGCTCTTCATCCGTGCCTGCACCTGCAAAGGACGACACATGAACCCAGGCTACATGGCTGGGGTCCAACAGGTTGTCGCAGATCCACAGGTAGTGACAGTCAATATCCATCACCCCGCCATCGGTTTTGCCCCAGCTTGGGTCATCGAAGTTATCAATCGGGAAAATCTTGTCAGGATCGGCCAGATCCGGGTCGCCCATCCAGATCCACAGAAAGCGATAGCGATCCACCACCGGGTAGGATTTTACAACCGCTCGACGCGGGGTCATACCGCGCTGGGTCGGGCTATCGGTGCATTTACCCGAGCAGTCGAATTTCAGACCGTGATAGCCGCATTCCACAACATCGCCAATCAGGTTGCCATTAGACAGCGGCAGCTTGCGATGCGGGCAGGCATCCTCAAGCGCGACGGGGGTGCCGTCCTGCTGGCGGTAGAACACAATGTTTTCGCCTAGAAAGGTCTCGGCCTTCAGTTCGCGCCCGATATCCTTGCTCCAAGCGGCGACATACCAGCAGTTTTTCAGAAACATGGACGAGCTCTCCTGTTGGTCAGATGGCTTGCGCCAGTATGGGCGGATGCCCCTCACTCCGCCGACTCCACCCGCACAACTCTAATGCTGGGATCGACCCGGCTATAGGCTGCGAGCAAACGTTGGTTCCACTTTTGAGAAATGTAATCAGCCATGAACCGCGAAGGAGCAACGAGGGTCACAGTCCCCCCTGCCCGCTCAGCTTCGGATAAATGTTGAAACCAGCTTGCCCACAGTTCTGGATCTCGTTCATGAAGATTCGACTGGACCTGTGACCAGACATCGCTCTCGCCATCTTCGGTGGGCGCGGGTTTCATCGTGAACGGCACAATATTTGTTTCCGGCTCCGGTTCATGCATCATACGCGCATGGAAGTCCGAACCTATGATCGGCCACACCTCTTGCGTGTCGATCATGATCTGTTTGAGGTCAATCTCGTATACGGCGACTCTGCCACGCGCCGCAGGCCTTTTGACGGATACCCACCCTAATGCGCGAAATTTGGACATTTCGCGCTTTACTGTCCTTTCGTTCACTGCCCAAAGGCGCGAAATTTCTTCGCGTCCAATCGACAATTCATTGCTGCGCCAGTTATATCTGGTCGTAATCAAGGCGATGATACGCAGAACACTACGCTGTCGGTGTTTATCTCCTGACAAGGCGTGAACGGTCAGCGCAGAGAGTATATCGTATTTTAAGGCCGCCGCATTACGCCCGACCGGTTTAGCCAGTTGCATACCCGTTCTCACCGCTTCTTCTGCCTCAGACGGGTTTATCCCGCCATGTTCGCGCTGTTTTCCAACGCTTTTCGCCATCTTGGCCTAATTAGCGTCCAAACCTTCGATTCTGTCAAGAAGAGTCTGAAATCGAGGCAACCTTTAGGTCGGTCATCCTTCAAAAAAGAAAAGAATTTGGTGAATTAATGGTGAGGGGGGACATGCAGTATGTCCCCTTAAAGAGTTCTAATGTCCCCCTATATATAGGATTTGACCGTTCCCTGTCCCCCTAAATAACGAGGTTCCTGGTACATGACTCGCTGAGCGGCGCGGCCGAATCTCCCGAATCGCTTTTGCGCTTAGACGCCTTGTTTTCTTACCCGTGGGTAAGGTTGCAGTTTCATGATATTTTCTTTTGCGTAAAGTGCAAATCGGTCGTAAATAGGAAACGAACAGAAATTTACGTTCCAAATATAGAGATCAGAGGCATGTACACGCACGAAGACCTGAGCGCATTGCGCAACCAATCCCTCAAGCTGCAGGGCTGGATTCGCCAGCAGACTTTTAGCCCCGAAATGGAGAAGACACTCCGCCGGTTTTCAAGCTGGGAGGTTTCCGAGCTGATCTTCCGAGTCAACCAGTCGACCTTTCGCGGCAAATTGGCGGCGGATCCGTCCCTGCCCAGTGGCGAGGTCGAGCCGGATGGGCGCCAGAGGTGGTTCAGCCTGGAAGAGGTGAACGAGTTGCGACGACGTCTCAAGGTAAACCGGAAGTCCCTGATGCCCCCGCGCCCCGAAGGCAAGCGCGCCATTCGCGCTGCTGTTGCCAACTTCAAGGGCGGAGCTGGAAAATCGACCGTGGCGTTACATCTTGCGCACGCCTCTGCACTGGATGGGTATCGTGTGCTTGTGGTGGACTTTGACCCACAGGCGACGCTGAGCCATTCGATGGGTCTTACGGATGTGGCCGAGGATTATACTGTCTGGGGCATCATGGCCCGGGATCTAATCCGTGAAACGGAACGTATGAACAATCGCCCCGTTGCCGCGCAATCAGGGACCGCCCTACCCCGCCGTGAACTGCCGCCGTCAATTACAGATATGGGTCTTGGTGACCTCAGAATCTCGGACTTTATCAGAAAGACTTCCTGGTCCACGATCGACGCGATCCCATCCTGTGCCAATGCCGCCTTCGTTGAATTTGCTTCGGCGCAGTATCGGCATCTTAACCCTGAGTGGTCATTCTTTGCGGCTGTGTCGCGATATCTGGATCAAATCCCCGATGATGCCTATGACCTGATCATCTTCGATTGCCCTCCGGCAATTGGTTATCAATCCATGAATGCCGTCTTTGCTGCTGACATGCTTTATATTCCATCGGGCCCGGGATACTGGGAGTACGATTCCACCACGTCTTTCATCGGGCAGCTTGCCGAGGCGTTGGAGGATTTGGCTTACGGCTTCGACAAAACCTTACCCACGGGTAAGATCGGTTTGCCAAAAACGTTTTGTGAGTTGCGGTTCCTACTCACGCGATACGAGCCGGGCAACGCTCTTCACCATGCGATGTTTGAGGCGTTCAAAAAGGTCTTTGGAGAGCACGTCGCCGAGCATCCGGTTGAAATGACTCGCGCAGTTGAGCAGTCAGGTCGTTTCCTTAGCTCAGTTTATGAAATGGATTATCGCGAGATGACGCGAGAAACCTGGCGTCGAGCGCGTTCGACATTTGACAATGTATATGAGGAATTTCGGGGCGTCATGTTGTCGGCCTGGGACAAGCTGGAGGATGAGGCATGAGCCGCAAGCGCAGAATGTTCGATATCGACATACCGGCAATGGACGACATTCCTGTTGGGAACGTGCCGGACAAAGTTCTTGAGAAGCGCCGAGGTCCGATGGCAGCGGCGATTTCTGAAAATGCCGATGCGTTGCGGGATCAGCAATCGACAGAAGAAACCATTCGAGCAGAAAACGATCGCCTGGCACATGAGTTGGTCCGCCTTCGGAACGAAGGTTTGGTCACTGAACATGTACCTCTGGCCGATGTCTTGACCGAAAAGCTGACACGAGATCGCAAGCCTGGACCGGATCCAGAGTTGGACGAGCTCAAGGATTCTATTCGGGACATTGGGCTGTCCAATCCAATCAGACTTGAACGTCGTTCGGATGGCCGGTTCGAGCTCATCCAAGGGATGCGTCGCCTATCTGCTTATCGAGCATTGCTCGATGAAACGGGTAAGGACGTGTACGCCCGAATTCCGGCGGGCATTTCAGAGGCTAGCGACCTCGACAACAGCTACCGTCGCATGGTGGATGAAAACTTGATCCGCAAGGATATCTCATTTGCGGAAATGGGCGCACTCGCACGAGCGTATGCGGAAAACCCGTCAAATGATTGCCCGGATGTGGACAAGGCCGTTTCCACGTTGTTCAAGTCGGCAAGCTACACCAAGCGCAGCTATATCAGGTCGTTTGCCAGTTTGTTGAGGATGTTGGACAAAGTGCTGATGCATCCAAATGACATTCCGCGAAATGTCGGCGTGGAACTTAAACGCAAGTTCGATGCAACGCCGAATCTTGTGCGGCAGGTGAGCGAGACGTTGATGAGCGAACCGGATCGTGACGGCGTTCGCGAGGTCGCGATTCTCAGGTCTTTTTTAGGGGCGACAGAGGCCAGCGAGGACCAGAAGCCTAAGGGTGAAAGCTCCAGTAAGCCTCGGCGAGCGAAAACTACGTTTCAAGTAACTGGCAGGGCAGGGGTTGCGAAATGCTCTGCTTCCAGCGGGCGAATTGAGCTAAAATACAACTTGGACTTCACGCGGGTGGATCGCAACAAACTGGAAGAGGCGATCGCCGCTTTTATTGAAGCTTTGCCTGAAGAAGATGATCTTACCCACGGGTAAGAACTAAGGCAGTAATTTATCAAAGGCGCGGACTGCAGTTCGCGCTTTTTTGTTGGAGGCGTATTAAGCCGGGGCCAGTATCGGCATCCAGTATCGGGCCAAGCTAGTTCGTTTTGAGTATGATAGAGTGGGCTTAGAAGGCCTATGCTGAGGCAGAAGTTGTTTTTCGTAAAGCAGCGCACAAACGTGGAACTAAGCCAAAGTTTGAAGCTGGCGATTAAACCAATCCTCTGGAAGGCAGCCCTTCTAAGGCTAACGTTACCACCGCTCGCAGCAGTTTTTTGAGACACTCATGTGATGCACCATTGATTTTCCTATGCTTCTTGCCTTTAGCTCGGGGCATGGAGTCTGGCGGTTTACGATATTGATTCAGTTAGAGGGCCATCCAACTTGTGCAGCTCTTTTGGGAGGTCCAGCCACGCAGCAAGGTTTGTCATGTGCTAGACAAAAGGTTTTCGCAAATATTGGCAGCCGCAGAGCGGAGTTTTTGTTTGAGTTACGTTTTGGTCAAGTTGAACCTTGATCTAGGGCAGGGTACTCAACACCGTCCTAGCCTCGTTCTCTTGCAGCGCTCAGCTACGACTTGGCTCTTAATGCTCCAAGAGTGAGAAAAGGTGCGCTTACGTGAGGTGTCGTGTAACGTGCAATAAGTTTAAAAAATGATCATTAAAATAAGCTTAAGCAAGAAATTTTGTTATCTAGGGGGATCTGTTGCAAAGTTTCTTACTGACCGAAGAGTTGACACGGTTTCGTTGCAAAGTTTTAGGTCGGCCAAGTATATCTGCGATCGCTTCCGGGTCAGATTGCCAACTCGGAGAATTGACGAAACGGGCAGAGTCCCGGTGTGAACTGGCCTTTACGGATCATGTGCGCGACCTCGATGCCAGCCAGAGTCGCTGATGCCGAAGCAAAAGACTTGAAGCCGAACATCAGGCGGGTTCGTCTTTTGATGAAACGATGGTCCTGTTCCACGATGTTGTTCAAGTATTTTCGCCTGACCATTTCAATTGGGACCGGGCAACCAAAACCTTTCAGCATCTTGTTGATGGCCTTGAGGCCAGCGGTGTTAGCTCCACTTTTGTCGATGACAATCTTTCTCGGAAGGCCGTTGACCTCCAGCATTCGGGCAAAGAACTTGGTGGCCGCGGGTTTGTTTCGACGTTGCGAAAGCATGAAATCAAGCGTCTTGCCGTGCTTGTCGACAGCTCGATAGAGATAGACCCAGTTTCCTTTCACCTTGATGTAAGTTTCGTCCATTCTCCAGGAGCGGTCGCACGGCCCCTTTCGACGACGCGCCGCTTCAGCAATTGCGCCTGCATACCGCGTCACCTAGCGGTTCAGCGTCGTGTGATCTACTGCAACGCCTCGCTCATGCATGATCTCTTCCAGATCGCGATATGACAAACCGTATCGGACATAGAAAAACACTGCGAAGAGGATCACATCTTTCGGATACTGCCCGCCTTTGAAAGAGATCATAAAAACAAACTTTCAACTTCAATATCCAATCACTCGAAGAACTTATGAGCGTCAACAGTCAAAAGTTTGCAACAGATCCAGACGCAGTGCTGCGTGCGATGATTCCGCTGCGCACTACCCCCAGAGAGTGCCCAACAACAAATTCGCCCCCAGCAGCGAAAATGCGCCTAAGAAAAAGCCTTTGAAGGCTTCGGAATTTGCCCTATGCCGCAACCGCTCACCTGCGGAAAACCCAATCAGGGTCGGAACCAGCAAGAAGACCGAGACTGCCAGATCCGCTTGCGAACTGTGCCCGACAGCTATGAACATCGCCAAAACGGACACACTACCAGCCGTGATTAAGAACCCGAGTGCCTGAACAAATGCGTCACGCTCCAGTCGGAGACCGGTCAGGTACATAGCCAATGGTGGCGCCCATGCGGCAGTCAACCCACCAACCAGCCCGGCAACCAAAGCGCTGATTATTTCGAACAAGCGCACTGTGCTTGACGGGATCGGAGGCACCATGTCACGCCAGCTGAAAAAGCAAAACGCCAGTACAAACGCACCTAGCACAGCGCGCAAAAACCGATCTGGAGTGGATTGACTGAACCAGACGGTTCCAGCGACGCATAGGATCAAAATGGCCGCGTAGCGCCAATGCCGTTTCGCGCATCCAACCATGTCAGGTCCACGCCAGAATTGCCAGACGTTGCTCAGCAACATTGGAATCAGGATCAATGTGACGGCGGATCTTGCGTCGAGCTTAAACGTTAACAGAACCAGCGCGACGGTCGGCATTCCCAGCCCAATGAAACCTTTCACTGCGCCTGCCAGCAGCAGGACGGCGCTGGCAAACGCGATCAGGGAAATGTCATGCATTGCTGCTTCGATTTAATTTATCTGCCTGTCGCGGCTTTCGCGGCAAAGCTTGAGAGCCGCAGGTTTCGGCGTATCTTAGCGCGGTGATACATTTTCGGCAATGCTTGCGGGTTTATGTGCCAACAGGCAATTGCCGTTCATGACGGAAAAGAAACTACGCGGCGCGTGTGCCGGTGGAACATCTTGCAGTTGCTAAGCAAGCAAAAAACCGTTCAGCTTCTATGTGTACTTTAAGAAACAAGCAGCTAAAGAGAAGGACCAGCATGTCGAAGGCACCCCAATCGGACTTGCAACGCGCCCTCGCGGCGCGTTTCAGCGATGCACCTTCACAAGTTGAAAGCACCGCACAATCGGACCTTTTGTATTCCATGGCGGCCCGTGGGTCTTGTCGTGCATTCATGGACAAGCCAATCCCATCCGATTGGGTCCGCACCATCTCCGCGATCGCCCTATCCGCGCCCACAAAGAGCGATCTGCAGCAGTGTGATATCATCTTGCTGGAATCCGAAGATATCCAAAGACGTCTTGCAACACTTGTGTCGGGTCAGTCTTGGGTCGCGGATGCGCCGATGATTGCCGTCATTTGCGGCAACAACCGTCGCCAAAGGTTGCTGCACGAATGGCATGGTGTCCCCTTCGCAAACGACCATCTTGACGCGTTTTTCAATGCAACGGGGGATGCAGCGATTACGCTGGGCGCTTTCGTGACAGCGGCGGAAGTGCTTGGACTCGGCTGCTGCCCGATCAGCGCTGTGCGAAACAAGGCTGCGGCCGTCTCTGACCTGCTTGATCTGCCGGACCATGTTTTTCCATTTGCGGGCCTCGCATTTGGTTTTCCCGCGCAAACGCCGAAGATCTCTAAGCGGCTGCCACTACAGGTCACATGTCACGTCGACCAATATAGGGAGGTCAATTTGAAAGAGACAATTGTGCAATACGATGAAGAGCGCGCGACGTCGCAGCCCTATGAAAAACAGAGATTTCCAAAGAAATTTGCGGACAGCGAAAGGTATTCCTGGTCTGAAGACAAAGTTCGGCAGTATAGCGAGCCCGAACGTGCTGACTTTGGTAACTACGTTCGGTCATGCGGCTTCGAGCTTAATTGATTTGTACGCTAGGATGCTAAGCACTTCAGGACGCGGAGGGTTGATGTCAGAAGTCGTAACACACGAGCCAGAGAACGTCCTTTGCCAACAATTCAGAATGGGCGAACAAATTTCTTCACAGTGGGCTTTGGAGGAATACATTTCGCGGGCTGCGGTGCAGCACGGTTGGCAATTGATTCCCGGGAGTCGCAACAAGGTTTGCTTTGACGCTTACGGGTACCGAGCTATCACAACACTTGCAAGGTCAGAACACGAAACTGAAGTACTGTCGGCCGAAACCATTTTTTCTACGTTGCCCAATAAAGGATCTTGGTGGGTTGACGTAGGACTGATCCTGCTATGCTGCGTTCTGGTCTTCATTCTGCCGGAGTGGTGCTTGGGTGCCATAATGGTCGCCGCAATCATTTATGTTGCAGCTCCTATTTTCCTTCGCAACAGATATGCGAAGGCAGAAATCAGAAAATTTGTCACGTCGCTAATGGACTGAAGCAAATACCTTCTCGGATTCACTACCCTGATATTCTTTCATCAAGTCAAAGTGAGACGGCTCTTGAAACAAGATACTTTGCTTATTTCGCGATTGTCACTTTTGCGATATCTCAATGGCATGCATGAGCGCCTCGAATAACTCGTCGAGAACCCGCTTTTTGACTTGGTTGTCTCTGTAAACAAGGCCGAGCGTTCTTATTGGCGCATCCGGGCCGAGGCCAATGCGCATTACTGGGACGGCATCAAACGGCTTGACCGCAAGATCAGGGACGATGGATACACCAAGGCGGGCGTGTACCATCGATACAATCGCTTCTGGGCTATCCAATTCCATTGTCTCAGCCACCTGAATACGTTTCGAGAGAAGCCAATTGTCTATTAGTGTCCCTGCAACAGCGTTCCTATCGTATCGAATAAATGGTCTGGATTTCAAAAGAACCACCGGGTCCACTTCTGTTTCGTCGATGGATGCGATCAGTTGCATTGGCTCTTGCGCCAGTTCTCGAAAGGTGAGACCGGCAGGCATCAAGTTTGGTTTGACAACAATTGCAGCGTCCAGGCCTCCACGTTCAATCTCTGTTAGCAAGGCGCCTGTCAGCCCAGGGCGAATGTGAAGCCCAATTTCGGGCCACTTGGATTTCAAGGCTGCCATCGCCTTTGGCGTTAGCCCTGTCAGTGTCGTACGCAGAGTTCCAAGAGTGATAATGCCTTTGAGGCCGCCGTCTTCTAAGGCGGACGGTACCAGATTGTCATAAGCATCGACTAGCGTTCGGGCCTTTGCAACGATCAGATGCGCCGCTGGGGTAAGCTTTGGCGTGCGCGTGCTCCGATCAAACAGTTCAATGTCCAGCTGGGCCTCAAGTGCCTGCATTTGCTGACTGATCGCGGCATGGGTCACGTGAATGACATTCGCGGCTTCACCAAATGTTTTGGTGTCTGCAATAGCAACTAGGGTTCGGAGTTGCCGGATCGTCATGTCCAATCCTTTCACCCATTGGGTCGATTTTTCAGCCAATGTCGGGCCGCTTGGGGCCTTGGGGCCGCACGAGCTAATGACTGTCTCTATAACGACCACATGGTATTTTGAAAGCTTTACTAAATTTAATATAAATATTTTTTCGCTTATTTACAGATTGTCTTACTGTTAATCAGAGTCACTATCGTGGCTTTTCGGCTGTGTCCGGTGCGCTTCTCATCGCTTGTTTAGAGGGAAATTCCATGAGTGACTATGGTGACATGTTGCAACAGGCCAACCTGATCGGCGGCGCTTGGAGCGGATCGGAAAGCGGTGAGACCATTTCGGTGACGAACCCGGCAACTGGTACAGTCATCGGACATGTAACTAGTTGCGGTATAAGCGAGACCAATCGCGCGATTGCGGCAGCGACGGAAGCGTTCGACGGCTGGTCAACCAGCAATCTGTCTTTCCGTGTTGGTCTGCTGCATAAGTTGCACGACGCATTGATGGACAACCAGGAAATCCTGGCGCAGCTGCTGACAGCAGAGCAAGGCAAGCCGCTTGCCGAGGCGCGTGGCAAAATTGCCATCGGCGCTGCCTATGTGCGTTGGTTTGCTGAAGAGGTGCGGCGCGCCAAAGGCGAGATTGTGCCGTCTCCGACCGCCGATCGCAAACTCATGGTGACACGCCATCCTGTGGGCGTTGTGGGGGCAATCACACCGTGGAATTTTCCGTCCTCCATGTTGGCGCGAAAGCTGGCACCCGCGCTTGCCGCAGGATGCACGATAGTTGCAAAACCAGCGACGGCTACGCCCTATTCTGGTCTTGCCTGGGTCAAGCTGTGCCAGGATGTCGGTTTTCCTGACGGTGTCGTCAGCATACTGACCGGCTCCGCCCGAGAAATCGCCGGAGCCATGATGGCCAGCCCTGATGTGCGCAAGGTCACCTTTACCGGGTCAACAGACGTTGGCAAAGTGTTGATCCGCCAATCTGCAGACACGTTCAAGAAAGTGTCGAAGGAGCTAGGGGGCAATGCACCGTTCATCGTGTTTGACGATGCAGATATTGATGCGGCTATCGAAGGGGCAATGATCGCGAAGTATCGCAACATGGGCCAGACCTGCGTGTGCACGAACCGCTTCTACGTACAGGCTGGTATTCACGACGCCTTTGTCGCGCGGCTAAAGCAGGCGTCCGAGGAATTGGTTGTCGGGGATGGCGCGCATGATGGTGTCGCACAAGGGCCGATGATCGACATGGCAGGCGTCGAGAAAGTGGAAGATATGATCGCGGATGCGACTTCCAAGGGTGGCAAAATCGTCTCTGGTGGCAAAAGGCACGAGATAGGCGGCACCTTTTTTGAACCAACAGTGATCACCGCTGCAAACGCCGACATGAAATGCGCAACCGAAGAGATCTTTGGCCCGCTTTCCGTTGTCTTCAAGTTCGAGACCGAACAAGAAGCTTTTGAAGCCGCTAACGCCACGGAGTTCGGCCTTGCAGCTTACGCCTGCACCAAATCGCTCGGGCGCACTTTTCGGCTAAATGATGGGCTTCAGTATGGGTTGATCGGGATCAACTCCGGCCTGATCACGACCGTCGAAGCTCCGTTCGGAGGACTCAAGGAAAGCGGTATGGGCAAGGAAGGCGGTAGTCAGGGTTCGGAGGATTACCTGTCTGTCAAATACATGTGCGTTGCCGGTTTGGACGCCTGACAAGAAATCACCGCGTCCCGAGGGGACAGAGCCGCACAGAGCTTGGCTCAACAAATAAGGGAATGAACGATGCGCGCCGCTGTTGTCAGAGACTTCAATGAAGATCTTTCCATTGAAACGGTAGAGGACCCAAGCTGCCCCGAGAACGGCGTTGTTCTCGAAGTGGCTGCCTGCGGGGTGTGTCGTTCTGATTTTCATGGATGGGTGGGCAGTCATCCCAAAGTCACCAGTGGTTCAATCCTAGGGCATGAATACTGCGGAACAGTGGTCGAGGCAGGCGCGCAGGCCAGACACAAGATCGGCGACAAACTGATCGCCCCGTTCATTTTGGGCTGTGGTGATTGCCTGGCGTGTCAGACGGGTCACTCGAACACCTGTGAAAGTGCTATTGTCCCCGGTTTTGGCGCGCCGGGCGCCTACGCAGAATTTGTTGCCGTTCCGTTTGACCACAACCTAGTTCACTTGCCTGAAACAATGCCAGACGCACTGGCCGCTGGTCTTGGCTGTCGGGTCACAACCGCGTGGCACGCATTGACTGATCGCGCTAATGTGCGGGCAGGTGAATGGGTCGCCGTACATGGCACGGGCGGCATTGGCCTGTCGGCTTTGCTTCTGGCCAAAATGCTGGGGGCGCGGGTTGTTGTCGTCGATGTCGTTCAGGAAAAGCTGGATCATGCGCTGACGCTGGGCGCAGATGCAACCGTGAACGCAGCGACCGAGGATGTTCCCGACGCCATCCGCGAGATCACCAAGGGCGGTGCGCAGGTCTCACTTGAGGCGCTTGGCATTGCGCAGACGACGAACGCATCTGTTGAATGTCTCGCCACCCTTGGTCGGCACGTGCATGTGGGCATGCCCGCCGGTGATGGCATAATGGAGGTTAACATGCGTGCCATCTATTCCAAACAATTGGCCTTTTTCGGGACCCGCGGCATGCCTGCATGGAAATACCCGTCTTTGTTGGAGATGATCGAACGGGGCGACGTGGATCTTACCCCCATGTTGGATCGCGAAGTCACCCTATCTGGGGCAAGTGCTGAATTGCGCTCGATGAAGGGCCCGACGCGTCCCGGAACAGCAGTGATTACGGATTTCTCCAAATGACGGCAGAGGTTCTGAAAGTCACCATTCAGCGCGATGCAGACCGCGTCGAAACTTTCGATGTGCCCGCCTATGAGAACCAGACTGTATTGGATGTAGTGTCCTGGGTGCAGCAAAACGCGGACCCGACCTTGAGTTATCGGTTTGCCTGTCGTGTCGGTATGTGCGGCAGCTGTGCGATGATGGTCAACGGTGTCCCGCGCTGGACTTGTCGCACACACATCTCCAAGGTTGTTGATGGCAATGCGGTGATGATCGGACCGTTGCGCAACTTGCCCGTCATCAAGGATCTGGCCGTTGATATGGATCCGTTTTTTGACAAATGGGTTGCCGCCGAAGGTGTGCATCACGGCGCTCTCACACGAGATGACGAGATTGCCCCGGTGGATGAGACAAGCGCCACGAGGGTCGAAGCGAATGCCGGAATTGAATGCATCAATTGTTCTGTGTGTTACGCCGCTTGTGACACAGTGGCGAGCAACCCCGACTACCTCGGTCCGGCTGCTTTACAGCGGGCCTGGACCCTCCTGAACGATGCGAAGGACGAAGGGCGCGTCGCGATTTTGGATGCTGTTTCCGGCAGTGGTGGATGTCACAACTGTCACTCGATGGGGTCATGCACGATGTATTGTCCGAATGAGCTGAACCCGATGTCAGCTATCGCGGGGCTGAAACGAGAAACCGCAAAAAACTTCTTCAAGAGGGGGCGCTAATGCTGAGTTTGCGGCTTTACATGTTTCAACGGCTAAGCGCGCTGCTGATGGCCCCCTTTGTGGTCGGGCATCTGGCGGTGATGATCTATGCCATTCAGGGTGGGTTGAGTGCCGCTGAGATCTTGGAGCGTACCCAAGGGTCTGTGCTCTGGTTTCTGTTCTATGGCATCTTCGTAGTCGCGGTTTCCATCCATGGCGCCATTGGCTTGCGTGCTATCGCGTTGGAATGGGGCGGATTGAAAGGCGCTGCGTTGGAAGGGTTCATGTGGCTTGTTGGACTGGGTTTGTTAGCGCTTGGCGCGCGCGCCGTTTGGGCGGTGACCTTTGCGCAAGGAGTGGGCGTATGAAGGCCGCAAAAGGCATCACATCCCGCGCGCATCCCCTGTGGCTTGCCTATATCCTGCACCGCCTGTCCGGGCTCGCGCTGGCCTTGTTCCTGCCCCTACACTTCTGGGTGCTGGCCATGGCGATGACAGACCCCGTTAGGCTGGACGGCTTCCTTCATCTCACCGAAGCGGCCGCGGTGAAGATCGCAGAGTTTGGTCTCGTTTTCCTTCTGGCTATTCACATGTTTGGCGGTTTGCGTCTGATAGCGATGGAATGGCTGCCGTGGAGCGCACCCCAAAAGACACTAGCGGCAGGTGCAACGGCGGGATCTTTTTGCATTGCGATTCTCTTTTTCATGAAAGCGATTTGACATGAAAGTTTCTGACATTGAACGCCACGACACCGACATTCTTATCCTCGGCACCGGAGGCGCTGGCTTGTTCGCTGCACTTCACGCCCAGCAGACAGCACCAGAGGGGGCGAAAATCACCATCGCGGTGAAAGGCTTGATCGGAAAATGCGGCTGCACTCGAATGGTTCAGGGCGGGTACAACGTGGCCCTTGGGGGCGGCGATACGGTTGAACGGCACTTCATGGACACGATCAATGGCGGCAAATGGCTGCCCAATCAGGACATGGCGTGGCGCTTGTGTGAGCAGGCCGTGGTCCGCATTCGCGAGCTGGAAAACGAGGTCGGGTGTTTCTTTGACCGCAACGCGGACGGGTCGCTACACCAAAAGGCATTTGCCGGGCAAACGGCGGACCGGACGGTTCACAAGGGTGATCTGACGGGGATCGAGATCATCAATCGGCTGATGGAAAAGGTCCTCGCCTCCGGTGTTGAGAAACTGCAAGAACACCGCGCGGTGGGTCTAATCCCGACCAAAGACAGCCGTGCGCTGGCGGGCGTTCTGATGATCGACATGCGGACTGGCAAGTTCCGTCTGGTGCGTGCCAAAACGGTGATGATGGGCACGGGCGGCGGGCCGACCATGTACAAATACCACACTCCATCCGGTGACAAGACCATGGATGGTCTGGCCATGGCTTTGCGTGCGGGGCTAACTTTGCGGGACATGGAAATGGTGCAGTTTCACCCAACAGGGCTGCTTGCCGGGGATCATACCCGCATGACCGGCACCGTTCTGGAAGAAGGCCTGCGCGGCGCTGGCGGACAGCTCATCAGCCACACTGGTCAGCGGTTCATGTTCGATTATGACGACAGAGGCGAACGTGCCACCCGTGATGTGGTCAGTAGGGGTATCTATGCCGAGATGCGCAAGAACAACAATCCCGAACAAGAGGGCGTCTTCATCTCAATGGCACATCTTGGGCCGGATAACGTGCGTAAGAAGTTTAAAGGCATGGTCAACCGCTGCGCTGACAGCGGCTTCGATCTGGCCGCCGGTAAGGTCGAAGTTGTGCCAACGGCGCATTACTTCATGGGCGGCGTCGTCGTCGATGTCGACACGCGCACGGAGATGGAGGGTCTTTATGTCGCCGGCGAGGACGCCGGCGGCGCCCATGGGTCCAACCGCTTAGGCGGGAATGGTGTGGCCAATTCCACCGTCTATGGCGGTATCGCAGGCGACACGATGGGGCGCGATGTGGCAGGCATGAGCCTGCGTGACCCAGACGAAGATGTGCTGGCGGCAGAGTTCGAGCGCGCCATCTATCCGCTGAGCCGCAAGCCGGATCTTGTCCTACCGCTGCGAAAGCAGTTGCAGAATATCATGTGGGACGACGTGGGTGTCATGCGCACCGAGGCTGGCATGAAGCGCGGGTTGAAAGGGATAGCAAGCGTCTCTGAGGCCTTGATGGATGTAGGTGTTGAGGACAGTAATCTAGCGTTTAACCTGACTTGGCATGACTGGCTAAATCTACGTTCACTGTGCGATGTATCCGAGGTCATTGCCAAAGCCGGGATTGCTCGTGAAAACTCCCGCGGGGCGCATTTCCGTGAAGACTATCCAGAGCCTGGTGCGATGGAAGACAGCGCATTCACTGTCGCAACACTGCAAAACGGCAGGGTGGCCGTGAACAATGAACCCGTTCAATTCACCATCGTGCGTCCGGGCGAGACTGTCTTGCCCGAAGGTGCGCCTGAAACATTGGTTGCAGCACAATGATACCCATAAACCTGATCCAATCCACCGCCGAAACCCTGATGGACAAGGCCGCTATTGAAATCCCGCAAGACTACCTCGATGGCTTGCAAGAGGCCGCTAGGACAGAAGACGGCGATCTGTCGTCGTTTGTTCTCAAGGCGATGCTGGAAAATTACGAGGCCGCCAAGGAAGACCGACGCGCGATGTGCGGCGATACTGGCGTGCCGCGCTGGTTCGTCAAGATGGGCAACGAAGCGCAGGTTGAAGGCGGTATGGTCGCACTTGAAGCCGCTCTGCGCCGCGCAACGGCGAATGCCACCAACGGTGTTCCGCTACGACCGAACCGAGTGCATCCATTGTGGCGGACGGATCACAACAACAACGTGGGCATCGGCGCGCCGGAGATCGAATATGGCTATGAGCCCGAGGGCGCATGGGTAGATCTGATCACCGTCCACAAGGGCGGGCTTTTTGGTTCGGATTACCGGATGCTGTTCCCGTCTGATGGTATTCAGGGGATCAAGCGTTTCTACCTCGACAGCCTTATGGCTTTCGGCAAACGCGGCCTTGCCTGCCAGCCTGCCATCATCGGCATCGGGTTGGGGGGATCCAAGGATATCTGCATGACACTGGGCAAACGCGCCTCGACGTTGCGGATCGTCGGATCGCGTAACAGCGATCCAGAAATCGCCAAGATGGAGGATGAATTCAAAGAACTTGGCAACTCTATCGGCATGGGTGCCATGGGGTTTGTCGGCAAGAACATGGTAATCGATTGTAATATCGAAGTTGGGTATTGCCACACGGGCGGAATGCCCATGTCGGTGCATGCGTTCTGTCTAAGCTCGCGCCGCGCCGTCGCCCGCATCCACGCGGACGGGCAAGTCGAACATCGCACGGACCCAGACTGGTTCACCGACTATCAGCGTCGTGAAACCATTGACTGGGAACCTGTGCGGGAGGCAGCAGAATGAGCGCACCGCGTGAAATCATCCTGTCCACCACCCCCGCCGACGAAGAGATCGCAGATCTGCGCCTGGGCGATGTCGTCTACCTTGATGGCCTGATGTACACAGCTCGAGAAGGCGTCTATATGCGCGCTCTAGAGGAAAAGGCGAATATCCCGATGGAGTTGCCCTCCCAATCCGCCGCCAACTTCCACTGCTCACCCGCCGCTCGAATCAACCCGGATGGGTCTTTTGACATGGGCGCTGTGACGGCGACGGCATCTTTCCGCTTTGCCAAATGGTTGCCTGAATGGATGGCCAAGACCGGGGCAAAGTTGATCGTCGGCAAGGGCGGCATGACATCGAAGGACTACAAGGAATACTTCGTGCCTAATGGCGCAGTCTACCTGTCGACCGTCGGATACGGCACGGGTGCGCTTCTTGGGCGCGGCGTTGAGAATGTGGAGGCTGTGCACTGGAACGAGGAACTGGGCCTCGCGCAGGCGATGTGGGTTCTCAAATGCAACCGCATGGGCCCCTTCATCGTCGCCTCCGACATGTACGGTGACTGTCTTTTTGAACGGGAAAACGCCAAAATCGCTAAGAACGTAGCACGGGTCTACGAAGGCACCAGGCCTGCAACCCTTAAACGCTATGGCGAAAGTGACGACCGCACGGATGAGGTCATTTGAAGGTATGCCTATCGATGCGCATAAAGATGAGGTCGCACGGGAATAGGAGTGCCTCATTCCGTTGTTTATCCTGGAGACATTGGTGAAGTCAGATCGACCGATGTCCGTGGCTGACACGGGTAAATCCTTGGAAATAGAGACAGCGGTGCTGCAACCGCATTTCGAGGCATTAGAAGAGCAAGAGTTCATCCAGAGTTCTGGATCGCCGAGCGTCTCTATTTTTGGTCGTAGATTGGTGATGCTTTGTGCGGCGTTAGGAACCGGTGATCTCACTTAGGGCGCTGGCCTTCAGGCAACTGGCAAGTGAAGTACAGTCAGAGTATTCCGCGATGTCCAGAGTACCCGCAATTTATCACATTCGCGCGAACACTTTTCCTTAAGGCACCTCGAATTAAGTAACCAGCGCGCGCAGCATCAGTATAATGCCCGACAGAAACATCATTGCGATGATCAAGCGACGAAATTGATCATCGTCCAGCCGCTTGAACAGCGAGATCCCGATCTGGGCAAAGACAATAGTAACAGGAAGCGCTAAGCCGATGAGTATCAGCGTATCCCACGAATAGGCTCCGTTGACCGCAAACATGATACACGCGAGCGCCAAGACAGCCACGTTAAAAGACTGAAGCACAGCACGGGTTTCAGCCTTAGTCCAAGGACACATGGCGCACCACATCGTCGGCAATGCGCCCGACAACGATGCGGCACCTCCAAGTAAGCCACCAAAGAATCCGACGATGCATTCGATTATTGGTGCGGGGCGTTCGAGTTTTGGCAACGTGGTGCGGAAAGTGAAAAATCCGCCATAGAGCAGCATGAAACCTGCGATGATCATCTTAAGTGTATCCACCGGAATGTACGAAAGAGCTGCTACGCCCATCGGTATCCCTGGAAGAGCGGGCAGCAGGAAGCGCGCGAGGCGCCTTGGCTGATTTGCAATGGACCTTCGTACCAACCAAACGCCTTGCAAACCGCTGGCGACGGACATCACAACAACCACTGAAACCGCCTGAACCGGCGGCATGACATTTAGCCAGAAGCCAAGTGCAAAAAGAGCTGTTCCGAATCCCGCCAATCCGTTGATGAGCCCACCAGCTGCCGCCCCCATAAGCAGGTAAACATAGAGCTCAGTTGGCAATTGCAATGTCCTTAAATTCAACGCCCAGCGAGATAATACGTAGTCTTACTTGACTACGAAGACGCCCAACAATTTTGCGCGCTTTCGCAACCAATTCCAAGCCCAATCGACGGCGATTGCGGTTTTCGTTGCAACCGACAAAAATTCTTGACACCCCGTATTTCTCTCAGAATCTTCACCCTCCCACCGATGCTGGCCGGTAGCCCCAAACTTTGGGTGATTTTCAAACGCTTCCCCTTGTAGTTCATTTTGTTCGGGCTGATTCCGTACAGCGCACTCAGCCAATTTGCCTCGGTGCCAAATCGCGATCTTAGTGTTGCTGTAGCGGTCAATAACGAACATGATTTTGATCCGAACGCTTCCCATGGCCACGCAAATCCCTTTGGCGAAAAAAAGTCCGTATTGTCGTCGTCTTTCGATTCTAAACACGGTTCGGAGAAAGCCCAGTCTCAGTTCCAACTAGAACAACACTCGTGAATGACCGGATTGACGACAAACGCTGCGTTGCATCAGCACGTGTGCCGCAGCCGCGAACAAATGCTGCGTCAGCAAGGCACGAAAAACGAATGTCGAGAAAGTCCGCAAGCCGTTCAATTGCGATGTTCAGGTGAACGTCCGCATCGAGCCCAATGTGGACTATCAGATATCCGATCTCAGTAGGCGGCTGAAGAACCAAGCTTTCGTTGATGACCTTTGAGATACAGATTTCAGATCGACAGCAAGTTCACGGTAAAAATATGAAAGTCTTCACCTGAAAATCTCTACTATTCGTTCTCGAGAGAAGTAATTGAACCTCTTGCCAAGTTACTTTCAAGGCGAGCTAATATACTTTCATTTTCAGAAAGCGGCTGGACAACGCTCAGTCCTGTAGGGAGCCTACAAATGAAAAAGGGTATGCATCATAAAGATCCCGCTCCAAACTTCTTTGGGCTCACGTTCTGGTATCAGTTGGTCGTGCTGGTGTTCTTGACAATAGCGTCGCTAGTCCTCGCCTCCTCTGTGCTAGTTCCCCTGTCTTTTGCGGCCCTCCTGTTCGTTCTTCTCACCGCAACTACGGATCGCATTGGCAGATTCAAGATATTTGGCGGTACCGTCCCGAAGTGGCTTGCGCATTTGGCCGCAATTTCAATTGTGTTAATCGGCCTTTCGCTTGTGTTGTCGATATTATCCAGTCAAGCCGGCGAGGTTTCGGAAGCGTTTCCGCGCTATGAGGAACGGTTTACCAGCATAGTCGCAAAGCTGGTATCACTGATTGGGCAAGACAACTATGCAGCAGCGATCAAAGCCTTGGAACAGATCAACCTGGCTGGGCTCGCGACAGGAGTGATCGGCTCTGCTGGGGCATTCCTAAGCGCTTTTTTCCTGGTGCTGCTCTATGTGCCATTCATGTTGGTCGAACGTGTTCCGATGCGCGCCAAAATCAAGCTCGCAATCAAAGACAGAGAAGCCGCTGAAAAAGTTCGCCGCGTTCTTGAGAGCACGTCGGACAGCATTCAAAGATATGTTGGCATCAAAACGCTGGTGAGTGCACTGACTGGCTTGGGCAGTTATGCCGTGATGGCATCCGTCGGCCTGGACTTCTCTGAAACCTGGGCCGTTCTTGCGTTTTTGTTGAATTTTATCCCCACAGTCGGCTCTATCGTCGGCGTCGCGCTTCCTTCCATTGTCGCACTGGTACAGTTTGAAGAAGCCGTGCCCTTTCTTGTTGTTCTAATTGGTTGTGGCGCTGTTCAATTCTCTATCGGCAATATCCTGGAGCCAATGCTACTTGGCAAAAGCCTGAATTTGTCGCCATTCATGGTCATTTTGGCGCTCACGTTTTGGACTGCGATCTGGGGGATTGCCGGCGCGTTGATGAGTGTTCCGATCACAGTGTGCATCATGATTGTGCTGTCGAATATCCCATCTACTCAGCCTATTGCGATACTGATGTCCGGTGATGGGAAGATAAACAACACTGGCGCAGTGAAAAGCTAAGCGCGAAAGACGTTCTCCAAACTGGATGGCGGCTTTTTACCTGACTATATCGGCGAATGTATGTGTCAGCCCCGCATATAATGTTCGAAACACCGCACGAAGCTTGAGTTTCAAGGAGAAACCCGCACTACTTCCCTCTTGGGAAAACGAAGTTCAGCGCTTTTGGTCTAATTGAAACCTCAAAGCGTTGATCGATCATCGGCTCGCCGTCCAAATTCATATGAAACGGCTGGGAGGTTTCCAGAACCATAGATCTCAGACGAGAGCGCTGTACAACACCATCCGTGGGATCCGAAATATCCGGCAGTCTGCCAAAGGGTAGGTTTTCTGGCATTAAACTTTCAGCGGAAAGCACGCTTAAATCCAGCAACCCATCGGACACTTCCGCTTCAGGCGCTACGTCAAAACCGCCACCTGCATAGCGGCTGTTCGCAATCGCGATAGCGGAAATGGAAACGTTGTACGGGTCTTGATCATCAATTGAGATTTTTGCGGGAACAGATTTTGCATCAGATAAACGAGCAAGCCCAAACAGTGTGTACGCGAGTCCCCCCAGTCGTTTCTTCATTTCCTTGGGTGTGGTTGCAGTGATCATCGCTCCAAAACCGCCGCTTGCAACATTCACAAACGGACTGCCGTTTATGTGTCCGACATCAATTGGCTGCGCGTCTTCCGATGCTGCAACTCGAACAGATGTTGCCAAGTCCAAACCCTTATCACCATACGACCGGGCGAAATCGTTGGCTGTCCCCAAGGGAACAAGACCTAGCGAGACAGGCGACTTTGTCTTCAACTTCAAAACAGCACTCGCGACCGAGTTCAAAGTGCCGTCACCACCGCCAGCGATTATCCGAGTTACCCCATCGCCCACGGCTTCTCGGAGCGTCTTCTTCAAGTCTTTTCCTGACCAAGGAATACTTACCCTAATGCCAAGCTCTTTTTCCAATGGGCGAACAGCAGCACGCAGATCGGGTCTTGCTGCGGACTTCCTGTTAAGAATTAGCAGGGTACGTTTGGCCATGGTTCCAGCATAAAGCTCTCGTACGTTGGAGCAACTGCTTTAAAAGTAAGAAAGGCAGGGGCGTTCAGGCAATTGAAATTTTATTTGTGCCAGCCAATAGTCAGCCTTGTCCGCGTAGGGGTCACTCGAACAGAGCCCAGCAAACGGCTGCTCTGAGCCTGTCTTTGCCCCGTAAAATTGGGCCACTACTTTGGTCGAGAGGGGGGAACAAGGG
>NZ_WQGD01000017.1:0-97612 GCF_013034475.1 Ruegeria sp. HKCCA6837 | reverse complement strand
AGTGTGGATGCGAGAGCAGTCGTGCAAACACGGCGTGCGACCCGTTGCGGTTTTAAGTTCGGTCCAGCAAAGATAATCGGCACATGTGTGTCACCGCGCCACGGTGACCCGTGGGTGGATGTGACAGACAGACCATCGAAGTCCGCGATGAACCAGCCGGGTTTGAAGATTACGTATATGTTCCCGGATCGGGTGGGGTGGTAGTTGTTGCGGACCAAGCGCATGATGTCGGTATCGGGCAGGAGGTTTGCTTCGATAGCCGTACTGGGGACGGCGAATGCCACATCGGGAAAGGATAGAAGCTCTTCTGCAATAGCTGACTCCAGCGTGGGTAAATCAATATCACTGCGAGCCAATACTTCGGGGGCGATATTGAGATAGGGGTGATTATAACCCTCAAGCAATTTCCCGGTGATCCCAAACCGCTCCTTAAGCCTGGCTATCTGTTCCGTCGGGTCCCATGTGTCCGGAGCAACAAGGCCAGTTCGGATGCCAACACTCTCTAAATAGCCCGGCGCATCGGTGGTGCCGTGGTCCGCCGATAGAACGATCAAAACGTTTTCCAGCCCAATCCGTTCGTCGATAAACGCGAAGAGATTCATGAGAGTCTGATCGAGGCGGTATATCGTGTCCTCGGCTTCAAGACTGGAGGGGCCAAACACATGGTTGACGTAATCCACGGACGAGAAGCTAATCGCCAGATAATCCGCTACCGCGTCTTGCCCGATATCCTCGGCATCAATCAATCGTTTGGCAAATTGCGCCGTCAGTTCGTCACCAGCGGGACTAAGCGTTAAAAAGGTCGTAAAGTAGGGATCTTCCAGCGGGTCAAACCCATTTTGCGCCGAAGAATAGCGATGAGGAAAGGTTGTGCCGAACCCGGCGACATCCGTCTCCCATGGTTGGTTGTCACGGTCGCCAAAGAGATAGGCTTCCTGCGGGTGCATCAATTCCCAAGAGGTTCCTTCAAAGGCGGCGCTTGGCGATGCGTCATTCCAGGCGGAAACCCAATCCGGGTATTTGTCGTAATAATACGAGCTTGTGACAAAACGATTTGCGGCTTTCGAGAACCAGAAGGCTTTGCCGCTTTGTCCCGCCATTGTAATTGCCCCACGGTCTTTGATTGAAACTCCAAAGACCTTGGCCGCACCAGCAGTGGAAGCGCTTAATTCGTCCGAAAGAGTTGTAACAAGCATAGCGCGTGGTGACCGCCCATCTGTGCCAGCTGCCGCCTGTGTTGGGTCAATTTCAATGTCGTCATTGACGCCAGCGCCATCTCCAAGGAGCGGAGCTGTGCTGTCTTCAACGTTGTAAACAAGGCGGTCTAAGGTTGTGTCGAACCAAATGTTTCCGATCATCCCGTGCACTGCCGGTGTTGCCCCGGTGGCCAATGTGGCGTGCCCGACAACAGTCTCTGTATTGGCATGGCAATGATGGGCGTCCACATAGTGTACACCGTTTTCAAGTAAATACTTAAGGCCACCCTCCCCAAGATTCTCAAAGTAGCGTGTCGGTAGATCGCCCCGAAACGCGTCAACGGTCAGCTGCAAAACGAGACGAGGAGGTTCTTGTGCATACGCAGGAGCGACTGCAACCAACCACAAAGACAAACAAGCTCTTAGTGTTTTGGTCATAGTGTTTCCTTTCGCTGTATTGCGCAGCAGGTTAGCGGCGACCGCAATTGCGCGTTAGAACAACCCGTTTCAATACCAAACTGATAACAAAAGCGCTTCACGTCTACTTCTTCCAACCCACCGCGAAAGAGCCTGCAACACCCAAACCGGTGTTCACACAAACAATTGCTTGGAACAGAGGTGCCCGGATCGGTTTTGATCCAAAACAAGGCTTTGAGTCTTTTAAGACACTAAACTCTGCGCCAGAAACCCTGTTTCAGGTGAAACGCTATGACCAAAAACCTATCGGTTTTTCTTTTTTTGGCTGGTTTAGTAATTGCTGGTGCGTTGCTGTATGTCGTTGTTGCCGAGGATGGCGATGAATTGCCGGTTGGGTTTGTTCAAGGAAACGGGCGGGTTGAAGCGGAACAAGTCGAAATAGCACCAACTAGTGCAGGTCGGGTTGCGAAAGTAACGGCAACAGAAGGCAGTATGGTTGCAACCGGTCAAATCCTGGCCGAAATGGACATAGATGAGCTATCTGCCGCCCTGGATCGGGCTAGAGCCGAAGTAGCCTTGGCAAATCAAACAAAGGCCGAAGCAGAAGCTCTCGTAGTGCAACGCCAAAGCGAACAGCGCAGGGCTGAGCAAGAGCTTGATCGTGCCACGGCGTTGCTGGCAGGACAAAATATCTCCAAAACTATTTTTGAAGATCGCGATACCAATCATAAGGTCGCTACAGCAGTATTGGGCGCCGCCAAAGCCCGAGTTGCAACCGCAGAAAGCCGTATTGCTGCCGCTGAGGCGGAAGTGCGCAGGATCGAAGCACAGATTGAAGACAGCGCTTTAGTGGCACCTTTGCCCGGACGCGTGCTTTACCGGCTTGCAGAACCCGGAGAGGTCGTTGGCGCGGGCGAACCAATCCTGACTATTCTTGGCCTTGAGAATGTTTACATGGAAGTTTTTCTTCCGGCTCGTGAAGCCGGACTTTTGCCCATTGGAGCTGAGGCTCGCATCGTGCTCGACGCTTTGCCGGAATATGCGATACCTGCATACGTGAGCTTTGTTTCTCCCGAGGCACAATTTACTCCCAAACAGGTCGAGACCCTGGATGAACGGGAACAACTGGTTTTTCGCGTTCGCGTCCGTATCCCAATAGACTTGGTTGAAAGTCGGATCGAGCACGTCAAAACCGGTCTGCGCGGTGTCGCGGTGATCCGGCTTAACCCAGCCGCTGCTTGGCCTGAGGCGCTTGAACAACGCATCCCAGCAGAGCTTTTCGAATGAGAGTAGAGGGTGAAACCAGCGATATTCGAATTTCAGGTGTTACGCACCGCTATCGGAAGCATGTTGCACTGGATTCTATTTCGTTGGAACTGCCAGGCGGCCAGCTTGTGGGCTTTATCGGGCCGGATGGGGTGGGAAAGTCTACACTGCTTGGTTTGATCACCGGCGCAAAGAAACTGCAATCCGGCAATATCGACGTTCTAGGCGGCCCGATTGGCAATTCTGGCCATCGACACAGGATTTGCCCAGCCGTCGCTTTCATGCCGCAAGGGCTGGGTCGAAACCTGTACCCGGAGCTATCTGTGCGCGAGAACCTCGAGTTCTTTTCAGGTCTCTTTGCTCAAGGGCATTCAGAGCGGGATGACCGTATCGCAGCGCTATTGGCTGCGACAGGGCTTGCGCAGTTTGAAGACCGTCTGATGGGCAAACTCTCGGGTGGGATGAAGCAAAAACTAGGCCTTTGCTGTGCTTTAATCCATGACCCCAAACTTTTGGTTTTGGATGAGCCAACGACCGGGGTCGACCCGTTGTCGCGTCGGCAGTTCTGGGCTTTGATTGATGCAATCCGAGCAAAAAGCCCCGAACTGTCGGTATTGGTTTCAACGGCGTACATGGAAGAAGCCGACGGTTTTGACCGGATTGTCGCGATGGACGCGGGTCAAGTCATCTTTCAGGGGAAGCCCGCCGAATTGAAAGGGAGTGATGACGACCTCGAAATTGCATATCGGCGTCTGAGATCACAGGAGTTGCCCGTCCAATCGGAGGGGAAAAACAAAACGAATGTGCAGATCGAAGCAAGCCCAGTGATAGTTGCGCGTGGACTGACACGACGCTTTGGTGATTTCACGGCCGTAGACAACGTCGACTTCACAATCAATCAAGGAGAGATATTCGGGTTTCTAGGATCAAACGGTTGCGGCAAGTCCACGACAATGAAGATGTTGACTGGCTTGTTACCTTCCAGCTCAGGTGAAGCACTGCTGTTTGGCAACCCTGTCGATGCATATGATCGAAAAATGAGGCGTGAAATCGGCTACATGAGCCAGGCCTTTTCCTTGTATGGCGAGTTGTCGGTCCATCAGAACCTACAATTGCATGCGCGGATATTTGCAATTGCCGACCGAGAACAACGTGTTTCGGAACTCACTGAGCGCTTTGGGCTCGAGGAACACCGTCATACGTTGGCGACGGCACTGCCCCTTGGGATCAAACAGCGACTGTCGCTAGCCGTAGCAGTGATCCACCGCCCGCGGGTGCTAATTCTCGACGAACCAACATCCGGTGTGGATCCAGAGGCGCGCGATTCCTTCTGGGATTTGCTGATTGAGCTCTCTCGAAATGAGTCGGTTACAATCTTTGTGTCCACTCATTTCATGGGCGAGGCGGAACGCTGTGATCGCGTTTCTTTTATGCATGCTGGTAGAGTTCTAGCGGAAGGTACTCCGGCTGAACTGATCGCTATTGAAGGGGTGGAAAGCCTTGAAGACGCTTTCATTTCGATATTGGAAGCAGCAGAAAAACCAGTCTCTGTTGTCGCGCCAGAAGTAGAATTTGGGACTAAATCCCAAGCCAGTCGAAGGGATTTCTCTCGTGTATTGGCATATGCGCGGCGCGAAACCGTTGAAGTAGCTCGTGACCCGGTGCGTCTGGCTTTCGCGTTTCTGGGTTCTGCTATTCTAATGTTGGTTTTTTGCTTTGGAATTACGCTGGATATAGATGAACTTGAATTCGCGGTACTTGACCTTTCTCAGGGGCCGGAGAGTCGTGCTTATTCGGCTGAATTCGCCGGATCGTCCTACTTTAAAGCCACATCGCCGCTGCAAAGCGCCAGCGAAGGGCGCGACCGTCTAGTGGCAGGTGAGGTCTCTCTGGTTGTTGAGTTGCCACCTGACTTTGACCGAAAGATGAGTACGGGTGAACCGACCCAGATACTTGCAACTGTAGACGGCGCTATCCCATTTAAAGGTGAGACGGTTGAAGGTTATGTTTCCGGATTGCACCAATCATTTCTCTCGGAATATGCCCATAGCAATGGCAAAACCCAGATAGATATTGCCCGGATCGAACCCCGGTTTCGCTACAATCAGAGCTTTGAAAGCATCGCCGCGATGGCTCCGGCAATGCCTGCTATCTTACTGATTATGTTGCCAGCTGTTTTGACTGCTGTAAGCGTAGCAAGGGAACGAGAGCTGGGGTCAGTTGTCAATTTCTACGTGACACCAACCACGCGGCTTGAATTTCTAATCGGCAAACAAATTCCGTACATTTTGATCGCCTACGCAAATTTTCTGCTTTTGGCCGGAATGACCGTTTTTCTTTTCGGGGTGCCGTTAAAAGGAAATCCTTTCCCTTTGGCTGTTGGTGCCCTTCTTTACGTTTGGGCAACAACATCCTACGGGTTGTTGATCGCTACAATGACATCCAGTCAGGTGGCCGCCACATTTGCAACTGCCATCGCCTCAGTCGTCCCAACAATCCAGTTCTCAGGCCTGTTGCAACCTGTTTCAACGCTTGAAGGAGGCGCACAAGTGGTGGGCTCTCTTTGGCCTTCCTCATATTTCCTACACCTAAACGTCGGTGCCTTCACTAAAGGTTTGGGTTGGGAGGCCCTTGCGCCAGACATTCTGGCCCTCGCCTGCTTCGGACCAGTTCTGACACTGATCGCAGTCCTATGTCTTCGAGCGCAGGAGAAGTGAATGCAACGTTTCTACTGCATATTCTGGCTAGGCTTGAAGGAAGTGATGAGCCTGCGCCGTGATTGGGTGATGATGGCATTGTTGGTCTGGTCATTCACGCTGGCCCCGATCATGGAAGCAACGGGAGTGGCAAGTTCTGTAAACAACGCCTCGATAGCGTTTGCGGATGAAGACGACTCGCCACTTTCTCGAGCACTTGCCACAGCGTTTTTCCCACCAGAGTTCCAACCGGTCGTCCAAATCGAACCCGGAAAAGGACCTGCCTACATGGACGCTGGGCGCTTTATTTTCGTTGTGGCTGTGCCCCCCGGATTCGAGGAGGACCTGCGCGCAGGGCGCAGTCCGGAGATTCAAGTTCTTATTGACGCAACCGCTATGGAACAGGCCGGTATTGGTGCAAACTACATCACCAGTATCTTGAGCGCTGAAATACATCGCTATGCAATTGGTATCGATCTAGTAGATGCTCCCTCAATCAGTGTCATTCTAAGAAGCGCCTTCAACCCAAATAGAGATACTGTACGTTTTGCTGGTATCGTTGCTCTGATTGGCCAGATCATGTGGCTCACAACTATTTTGACCGGAGCGGCAATGATTAGAGAACGAGAGCACGGGACTATTGAACATCTCCTTGCCATGCCTCTTGCTCCATTTGACATTGCCATTGCCAAAATTTGGGCGAATGCAGCAGTGGTTTTGGTCGCGGCTGGTCTTTCACTAACCTTTGTGATGCAGGGTTCTCTGGGTATTAGTATCGCTGGATCCAAGATGTTGTTTTTGGTTGGCACGGCGTTGTTTCTTTTTACTGCGACGGCGCTTGGGGTGTTTCTGGCAACCATTGCACGCTCAATGGCGCAGTTCGCGCTTCTGGTCATGTTGATTGTGCTGCCAATGCTAATGCTTTCAGGTGGAGAGACCCCAATTGAAGGGCAGCCGGCGTGGTTGCAGGCGGGTACTTTGGTTCTGCCGTCACGCCATTACATGTCAGCAAGTCAGGCTATTGTTTTCAAAGGCGCTGGTATTGAGACTGTCTGGCCGGAATTCGTTTGGATGACGTTGTTGGGAATTGCTTTGTTACTAGTGAGCCTACGGCTTTTTCGGCGTACTCTTGCGCAGATCAGCTAGCAATCCAACTTGTTGGCTGTGACAGATTGGAGCGCTAGCTTCAATGTCTCTAGTCATATCGGCATTATGTGGGCCGACGGCTGGATTGCGATGCAATCGAGGTTTTGAAAGGCCATAGTCGCAAACTCAAAGGTTTGCACTGAAAGTGTCGAAACCTTCTGAATCAAATGGGCAAGTCCAAGGCGTTCAAGCGACAAAATTCTCCGCCCGTTTCTGAACCGAAGTTTTTTTTACGCCACAACGGGTACACACAATAGAATTGGACCGGCCAGATGAGACTGTTAATGAGGTTCAATTATGGTGACAGGCGACAGGCTGTCGGCAACTGTAAAGCTGGCGGCATTCTTCAATCGCTAACTTGTCGTGATTGTTGGGCTATGGCGATGATCAGCCAGGCTTCGCCATGAAATCCGCGAACGCTTCCTTATAGTCTGGATGCCATCGGCTGAGAGGTGGGCGATTTTCGATGATGTCTCCCACGCTCCAGGCAATGCGCTTCTCATCGATATCGCGTGAAACGTCATTGTCGGGGCAAAGGATGTAGAAATCCCCGTGGTTCACGCTTTCAACAAAGAAGTCGACCGTCTGCTCAGCGGTCCAGGCGGAGGCAGGCTTCTCGGGCGCGGAGATCATGCCGGTATAGACGAATCCCGGGACCAGAAGATGCGCGGTAATCTGATGACCTGAGCCCGTTCTGAGCTCGTGGGACAGTGCCTCGGTAAAGGCTTTGAGAGCCGCCTTGGAGACATTGTAAGCCGGGTTACCTGGCGGTGTCGTGATGCCTTGTTTGGACCCTGTATTGATGATTGCGCCTGGTCTGCCACGGGCGATCATGTTTGGCGCGAAGACCTGGGTGCCGTGGATCGGACCCCACAGGTTTACACCCAGCATATTGTCCCAAGCTGCGGCGTCGCCAACTGTCGATGAATTGCCTCCGACACCGGCATTGTTCATCAGAATATCTGTCCCTCCGCAGCGGTCTGCCACCATCCGCTCCAACGCCTCTAACTGCGCACGATCACTGACATCTGTCTCAGACGTCATTACATCGGCCGCGCCAGCGGCAGACACTATGTTTGCCGCGGCCGCCAGTTTCTCGGTGTCTCGATCAACAATAACAATGCGCATTCCCATTTGCGCGAACTTCACTGCGGCGGCGAGGCCAATGCCGGAAGCACCCCCGGTAATCACGGCCACAGAGTCTGAGGTAAATGCGGGGTGTGTCATCGGCTAAGCTCCTCCTAAGCCCGTGTTGGATCGAAAGGTCCGGAAAATCCAGACCGGCCTGGTGATATTAGGCGGCGTCGGCAACGTTAGTCTTCAGCTTGATAATACCTTCCAAACCGCAGGCGGTGAATAGCGCCTAGGTCGCCTTTTCTGCTTGTAAGCTTATCGGAATGACGGGGTCTGCCATGCCACTCTTGTCCACTTCATTTTGGAGTTTTTGCTGCCCAAGCGTGGTTTGGGTTGAGTTTTGCCAACTAGAATGCACTTTTGATTGAGTTTTGGTGCGTTCAAGTTGATCGAGCTACGCTAAGTCAATCGACAATTGAGCGCGTATAGTGAACCGTGCAAACTTTTGGGCGAATCGTGCAAACTTATGGGCGACGACACCCAGATTTTCTGAATAAAATCAATGATAGGAATGCAGCGTTACGCGCGTCCCTACATCGTTTGTGGATGATGACAGAAAAACAGATTATCTGGATGCTACTGGATTTTGTTCCTCTTGCGCGGAAGAACGGCGGCGGCAAGAAGAGGATTATTGGGACGACTAGAACCTAACATTGCGGGTTGAGGCTGTGTGTATGGAGTTTCATCAAAACCATACCGCCTTTTTAGTTCCCTAGTGTCTTAAGAAGGACGTCGTTTCAGGTTCATTGCGGACAACCTTTGGAAAATTTCTGCAACCAAGTATTGAGACATGCTAGCTTATATATACTTAGAGCTGTAAGGCACTGGCTTTGGGTCAGTTTTGCGAGCACCTAACGACAGAAGACAGAGTGCTTTCGAGTCGGAGTGCATGATTTGCCCATAAGATTGCGTGCTAAAGAAAGCCCATCGAACAAAACAGCTCCAATGACTTATCTGCAATGCTCAAATGCAGCTTACTCCCAATCGCCAGCAGACGAGCGCCACGTTTTAGCATCCGCATCCCAAACACTGGCGGTGACGCAAGGCGTTGGGTTTATTCCGTCGCAATTGGATCCATGAATATCCGCAACAACAACGCGTTGACGCCCAAAATCAGTGACCGTCCAGACTTGGTTGAGCAACGAGTGTACCTCCTCTTCAACCAAGAAGTGCGAGACGCATCCGCCAGTTCCGCAATATAGAGATGCGGCGCTTGAACACGCAAAACCAGTCTCATTCAGAACCCAGTCGCGTTGTAGATCTCCGTCGAGATCGATCCTTTCAACCGCGCCCCAGGCTATGTCAAATTGACCGTCGTTGAATTCCGCGCAGGCCCTTGCCGCCAGATCAACCTTCGCCTGCAAACCGGGCGGAAGTTGCGATACATCAGCCGCGACAACTGGTGAGGTCCAAACAAGGCCCGAAGCAAGCATAACCCCGGCGACCACACATTTCATCTGACGCGCTATTTGGGAAGCTGGTTGGAAGGAGGTATCAATTGCACTGATCATACCTGTAGTCCCCATATTCCAGCCAGTTTGCCGAGCCTTCGCTAAAAATCAGAAACTCGGACCTGTCCTCCCCAAGCAGGGCAACGACAAATCCGGCCGGCGGCTCAGAGTTTCCGAAGTAACTGTAGGCCGTCATGGCTCTGATTGACTCACCGTTGACTGTTACTCGCGCGTCCCACTCCCCCTCTGGATTGTCCAGAATTACATATTCGATTTGGCGTTTTATCGCTCCGCCACCACAATAGACAATGCCTTCGGGTGCTTCGTAGGAGGCCCCTTGGCTAGCACCTGAATCGCAGGCGGAACGAAGGGACCGAATTGCCGCGCTGGAACCCTTCAAGTCAAAGATTCCGTAGCTGACATCTTGATCAATCATCGACAGATTAACCGATGCATTGGCCGCAAGCTGGTCCAGTACAAAACCATAATCCTCTTGACTATTGAAACTGACCTCGACGGGATAGTTGTCGACGATCTGCACGGCAGCGTTTTCTGCGCCAACCTGAAATGCCCCAACTTCGGTGGTGCCGTTCTTTAAAAATCGAATGGAGAGCCCCTGCTTTTCCACAATGTCCTGGCTGTCCTCATATCCAGCCGGAGCGAAGCGGATACGGTTACACTGAAGTTCCAAGGTCATGTTTCCGGTTTGAATAAGTGCATTGGGATTAGGGCCGGAGTTGATCGACCACTCCGCCGATGCTGAGGTCGCCGTTGCCATCATCAACGCTCCAATGGAAATCGTTTTGAACCTCATTTTCTCTCTCCATGGTGTTACGTTTCGCGCAGTCATTCAGCAGAGGTTCCGGCCTGTTGCCCGGACAACCTGGTCAGGAAACAGGTTCGCCGTATTCGTTTGCGCCTTCTTGGGAAGGTCGCGTCAGCCACCAGATCATCAGGATGGACAGTACCAATTGAAGAATTGAGACAACAACAATACCGGTCGCGCCCAAAACTGCCGCGGGTCCTCGCAATGCATCGGGGTTTTCCGTCCCTTGCTCCAATACCGAGAAGAACGCCACCCCACCCAGCATAACAAAGAGCGTTGTAATGCTGAGCGCCATCGGCAGCAGCAAGTACCAGCCAGGTCGTCCTGTATCATGCAGCCTCCGCCAACCGGCGGCCAGCATAGGTATGAGAACAGCCAATTGGAAAACAGAGGAAATGACGCGAGATCCTTGCCCAGTTTCTGGATCGGTCCCGAATATGATCGTATCCAACACAGCCAAAGCAGCACTCACGAGAACCACAAATAAGAAGAACCACCAGTATTCTGAGCGTATAGCCCGACCGGAGAACTGGAAGTATTTCGAGAAACACGTTTTAACTGCTTCCACAAACCCCATTTTCAACCCTTTCTAAGTTTCTGTGCGGCCTTAGAACGCCTCGCTAGCTAATAGAACAGACTTGCCCTTCTGGGTTTTCCCACCTTCATTTTGTGTTTGAACGCCAAAAAACTATTCTATGAAAAGGTAGCGAAATTTGCGCGCGGAAAAAATGTTGATTTATAAAAAATTAGATTCAAACATGCGAATTCGACGCAACTTTCATTTTACCTCCGTTGTTGTCGTTGCTGCTCGCTTCGCCGAGCCCTTCCGGCCGCTGGAGTGAGTGCTGGCAGCCGGAAGGCACTTTACACGGATCAGTCGTTGGGAGAGCGCGATGCTTAGACTTAATGTACTCGCCCTCTTTCCAGAGTTTGCTCTAGCTTTTGCCAGTGATTTCATTCGGCCATCCCACGTTGTTGGAGGTCTTGGCAGTCAAAGTAATAGTGCTCTGCCCGCCAAGCCCCCCCGCGGCAAGTTTTGGGAAAGGTCGTCACAGGAACGTTGTCTGTTCTGTCGGCTGCCCAAAGGTGAGAGCCTCAAACAAGCGCATCCAAGTTCATTACTTCAACAGACTCAGAGGGAGAAGAAAATGACCAACAAGATGGTGACGATTGCAAGCGCAACTTGTTTTGCACTGCTCGCGGCCTGCGACGACACGGGTACATCCAATGCGTCCGCCGAACTCACACCCGCTCAACAGGCGTGTTTGCGAGATGTGGCCAAGACAACGAACAATTCGCAAGTCGTTGTGCTCTCATCCGCGTTTAGCGAAGCTGGAACACAAGTCACTGTCGGTGTTGGTGAGGACCGTGCTCCTTGGAATTGCATTGCTTACACTGATGGCGCGACAGCTGGTATCGAGTTTCTGGGCGACGAAGGCGCACTGTGAGTAGTCTGTCGCGTAGCCGAAATCGGCTGCGCAGCACCGGCTTGCTCTTCAGAAAACTCGACTTGGCCTGTCGTATACGCCTTTCAGAGCGCAGCGTGGGCATCCGCCTCGGATCACCGGATGCCCAAAAAACCGATTAGGATTTGCGAAAAAAGCGAAACCTCTACGAGAAGGAGTCCCCCATGAGTGCTAGACTAGTCCTTCTGCTTGCTGCCGTCGGCCTCGTGCCAATTGCGTTATCATATGGCCTGATGCCCGGCAGTTCGATCCCAGTTTTGCTAGGATTTCCGGTGGAAGGGACGAACCAAACCCACGTGTTCCGAGCAATTATGGGTCTTTACCTGGCAAACGCGTTGTTTTGGTTGGCGGCCGCTGCGAAACCAGAATTACAACGTCCCGCGCTGTGGGTTCTTTTTTTATTTATGTCGGGACTGGCCGTTGGACGCATACTAAGCATTCTTATCGATGGAGTTCCGAACGGGCTACTTCTGTTTTACCTAGCGGCCGAGATAGCTTTTGCGGCTCTGGCCGCGGTTTCCCTGAAAAAAAGTACGATAAAAACGGAAGTGGTAAAATGGTGAGGTTAGGCTTTGTTTTCTCGATGATTGCGACTTTAACAGTTTCGACATCCGCTCTGGCACAATCGTCATCTGTCCAGACCGCGGTGGACGACAACCTCTTAGAGCTTGAGACTGCCGTTGACGAAGCGGGAGCTACTCCAATCGCATCGATAGATCATTCGCGTCTGGCCAAAGCCGAAGGCGTAGAAATGCCAGCGTCTCGTGTACTCATTTTCTCTGATCCGGAGATAAACACACCTGTACTGGAAGAGAACGTACGAGCAGGTCTGGACCTTCCGTTTCGCGTTCTTTCATTCGATCAGGATGGTCGCCCGCAGATCGTCTACACAGACTCTCAATTTCTAAAAGTTAGGCATGATCTGAATAACACCCAGGCGTTGAATTCGTTTCAGAGCAAGTTGCTCGAAGTTCTTAAGGACTTAGATGCAGCACCAGCGCCGACCAACGGATTGAATACTAACTATGGCATCATCGATCTGCGATCTCAGCTCAGCGTAACAGAGGCAGTGAAACGTCTCAGGGCGACTGTGATGGAGCAGAACGATACGGTCTGGTTTGGGGAGATTGATTTTGCGACCGAAGCGTCCCTACTAGGGGTGGAGCTGCCGGATACGGTTCTCTTGCTGTTCGGAGGCCCAGCGCCCGGTGGCGTAGCAATGGCGGGGTTTCCGGCAATTGGTTTGGATGCCTTTTGCCAAAAACTATTGGTTTACGCGCATGAAGAAGGTGGCTCGGTAGTCATTTTCAATGACATCGCCGCTTTGGCGGAGTTGCACTACGGTTCTTCAGCCGAACCTCATCACGGTTTGAACAAACGGCTGACCGCAACATTTCGCACGGCAATTGAGTAGCCGCTGTTTGGAAAACGCAATAGATACCAATTATCGATTGGCCATCTTTTCGTCGTCCGCTTTGGGCTCGGAGCAGCTGTCCTGCTCTATATCGCTTCGTCCGGAGTCGCTGAGACAATGCATGTGAAAACCACTGTGACCTACCGGGAGCGGATCGCTCTTCCACCTAATGCCGTATTGGAAGTTGAACTCCTGGATACTTCGCGTGCAGATACACCTTCTGTTCGGCTGTCTTCCCAGAGGTTCAAACTTGCGGGTGTCCCCAGAACAGTTGAAATTGCCTTCGACACAGATCTCATCGATGAGCGCATACCTACACGGTGGCTGCCAGGATCATTTCCGACGATCACGTGATGTTTCGTTCAACGACAGCGACACCTGTACTCACCCGTGGCGCACCAAATTCTGCTGAACTCGTTTTAGAGATGATGCCAAGGAGAGCCGGGGGCAACGACCCAGAACAATCGATCTACGATACCGCTTGGGAAGTTTACGAGATCGCAGGGTGTATGCTCATTGCTGAGAACCCTCCTTCCTTGACAATTGATCAAGATGGCCAGTTTGGCCTGTACGGAGGACGTAACCGGTTTACAGGAACCCTTGACGCAGCCAAGGGTGAGTTCAGTATGCCGGGCAACTTCGCAGGAACAAAGATGGCGTGTCCTGAGGAGCGGGAAAAGCTTGAGCAGGATACGATCAAAGCCTTGTCCGCAGCAGTGGGCTACGTGACAAACGGAGCAAACTTGGCACTCAAGAACGCAGCGGGAGCGACGGTTCTGCGCCTGCGCAAAACGCCAGAATTGTCACCGCGCGTTTCGAAGCGAGTTGGTGCAATCATCCGACTTGTTCGAGCGACAATCAACGAGAACCAAAGGTCGAAATTCCGAGTGGATCAAAGACGTTAGGCTGTGTGGATTGCGAGTGATCGTGATAGTGGGCCTTACTGCGTGCGTGGCGTAGCGACGCCATCAGCACACGTTCCGGATTATAGATGAGCTGGCTTGCATCGGCTTCGTCATGTTCTCCATCTGCTGCGGGAGGAGCGGGCTGAAGACGGCCTTCAAGGACAGTACCCCACACTTTGATATCGGCCAGCGTCAAAGGATCTACAGTTAGCGGATTTTCTTCGAGGATTGTGAAGTTGGCCAGTTTGCCCGGCTCGATAGAACCGATTTCATCCTCCAGTTGCAGGGAATAGGCTGCGCCGATGGTAATACCTTTCAGGGCATATTCTGCACTGATGCGTTGGTCCGGACCAACGACACGACCACTTGTGGAAATCCGATTGACAGCAGCCCACATGTACTTCAGCGGCTCTGCGGGAGCCATCGGCATGTCCGAGTGCATCGAAAAGGGGATACCTGCTCGAACGGCATCGCCTAAAGGCACCATGCGCTCTGTGCGCTCGCTACCAACGCTGCCTGCGGCATACCGATCTGCGAGCGTCGGCGTGTAGACAGAATTACCACTGACAATGGCACCAAGACGTTTAATGCGTGCGATCTGATCTGGTTGAGCGTAGCCAAAGTGTACAACGACGGTGCGATGGTCATATCTCGGATTGCGTTGCATGGCGGCCTCAAGGGCATCAAGAAGAATGTCCAGACCGCCGTCTCCAAGATTATGAACATGGACCTGAAAGCCCGCGTCCCAATAAAGGTCGAACACCTGTTTGAAGAAATCGGGCGTCATGATCCATTGACCTTCATGCCCGTCCAAGTAGCCGTCGCGCATGATCATTAATTCACTGAAGATCGCTCCATCCAACAGCAGCTTGACCTGCTTGGGCAGGAACTGGGTTCGGCCTTCGCTCCACGCCAGCATGGCTTCGGTCTCGGTCAGTACTTTTTCGGGGCCCTCTGTGTTCAGAAACAAACCGCCAAGCGTCCGACCGTCCGGAATAAAATAAAAGTTGAACGGCGTGTCGTCTGGCCCGAACGATTTCGCTACAAGAGCTTGGGCGTTCTGATCAACAGGACCAGCAGGCTCTGCAAGGGTCGTAATCCCGCTGCGGTGATAGTAATCTTCTGTGAACTCTAGCGCCTCCATAACCCTGTCGATGGATGCATAGACCGGAGCAAATTTCTCAAAGAACACGTGCTCCCAGAAAGCAGCTTCAAGGAAGAGGCCTTTTTCCAGATTGGCTTGAGACCTAGCCAGTTCACTTGACCAGCTGGCAATGTATTCTTCCGTGATTTCAAGTTGTTCCAGGGCAACCGAGTTGAAGTACATCTCATGGGTGGAGCGTTGCCATACAGCCAGCGGAATGTCGGGGGCCAGTTCGTCCAAAATCGCACGACTCATGCTGCCGTGCCATGACGCATGATACCCCCAGACCATCAGCGGTCGCCCGCTGCTTGGATCATAAGTGTTGATTACCTCGGACAGACGTTGGCGAAACTCCTCCTCGCTATTGGCAAGAGGTGCAAATCCCGCTGGCGATTGCCAGTCCTCGATGGAAATGATGGCATCAGACATCATCGCAAGTGCGCCCAGAAGCGGGTGCAAATGCTGTTCAATGAACCCCGGCACAATAATCTTGTCTTCAAAGCTGCGGTCAATTGAATAGCTTCTATCGGGCAGGCGACCCTCGATTTCCTCCAGGGTTCCGACGTCAGTAATTCGACCGTTTCTGACCGCCACTGCCTCAGCCAGCGGGGCGTCCGGGTTCATGGTGAGAACTTCTCCACCGACGTAGACAGTTGTGCCGGGAAACTCAGGGAAACGCTCGAAGGCGTCTTGCAATGAGGGGGACTGTGCAGCGCTGTGAAGCGGCATGAATGCGAAAGCGAATATTGTGAGAGACTTAAAGAACTTCATTGATGCCTCCGAATGGGATTGCGGACATGAATAAATTGCTTCGATCAGAGCAGGCTGGTCTGCGATGTGTCAACCTAAGTCGCCAGCCACTCAATACTGACTGAGCGACATAAACTTGAAAGCCACTTTCGTTGCCCGCTGTGGGCTCGAAGCGGACCTTCGATGCGGCTGGCGCAGATGGCCGCTTTGGGCCGATCGCTCTTGATAGTTGTTTGGGTAAACTGAAGAAGTTGGACCCGCCGTTAGTCTAAAGCTCTGTAGGCCGTGGCATTGCGTACGTTCTAAGGACGATCATTCTATTTCTGCAGACCGCGCCCACAAATTGATATCTTCTTCCGAACTGATTTCATCGATCTTTTTCAACTCGTCAGCGCTGAAGTCGAGATTATCAACAACGCCTGCGCAATCTACGATCTGTTCCGGGCGGGACGCACCAATAAGGGCGGTCGTCACGCGCCCACTTCTGAGCACCCAGGCCAGGGCCATTTGCGCCAGGGTCTGCCCGCGTGCCAAGGCCATTTCGTTCAGAGCACGGACACTTGCCAGAGACCGCTCGTTGATCATGCCATCAAGCAGTGATTTTCCTTGTGTAGCACGGCTGCCATCCGGAATATCGCGTAGGTATTTTGATGTTAGAATGCCTTGTGCCAGTGGCGTGAAAGCAATCGATCCCACCCCAAGATCGTCCAGAGTATCGAGCAAACCGTCACGCTCCACCCAACGGTTGAGCAGATTGTAAGAAGGTTGGTGAATCAGACAAGGTGTCCCAAGGTCGTCGAGAATTTTCACCGCCTCGCGCGTGCGTTGGGAGTTGTAGCTCGAGATACCTGCGTACAGCGCGCGACCCGACCGTACGATATGATCCAACGCGCCCATCGTCTCTTCGAGCGGGGTGTCAGGGTCAAAGCGGTGGGAATAAAAGATGTCGACGTAATCAAGCCCCATGCGCGCGAGTGATTGGTCACAGGACGCGATCATGTACTTGCGCGACCCCCATTCTCCGTAGGGTCCCGGCCACATGTCGTAGCCGGCTTTGGAGGAAATGATCAGCTCATCCCTGTAACCCGCGAAATCCGTTTTGAGGATCTCGCCAAATGCCTCTTCGGCTGAACCGGGTGGTGGACCGTAGTTGTTCGCCAGATCAAAGTGCGTGATCCCATGATCAAACGCGGTCCGACACATGGCGCGCTTGATTTCGTGTGTGGAGTCTGCGCCAAAATTATGCCAAAGGCCCAGGCTGACAATAGGAAGCTTCACACCAGACCGCCCACATCGCCGATACACCATCCGCTCATAGCGGTTCGGCTCCGGGGTGTAAGGAATGGGTTTTGGTTTTGGCGGTCGTTGAGCTTTGGTCATGCGCACATAATCAATGGATTGTTGAACCTGTCAAACGGATCACCTCCTGCAATATCGACGTGAGTTTCCAGCCGTCCTGGTGGATAGCCTTGGCTGACCGACTATGTGCCTTCAAAGGTGATCGGATTCTGAACGATAGAGAACCGCCGAAACCGTCCTCCAAACGCGAATTCTGATTTGAACTGTGAATTCAACGCTCAGTTATGAAGGACAGTCCAGACACGAGTTGTTTCAAGCCAAGCGCCGCACCGGCGAAGATGGCAGCGAATGTTACAGGCGCGCTGTAAGCCAAAAGTGAGAAGGCAGATATACCTTGTCCGACGCTGCAACCGACCGCGATGATCGCGCCTGGCCCCATAATCGCCGCGCCGAGCATCTGGCGCTTGAGTTCACGTGGATCCTCGCATGCCTCCCATCGGAAATGACCTTTGGACCAGGACCCCAAAAATGCACCAATGAGAACGCCGGAGACTGATCCGACCGCAAATGACAAAGTGTTTCCGGAGGCTGTCATAAGGTAGAATATTGTGTCGCCAAGGGGTGCAGCGAAGGTGTGGGTTTGAACTGGCTCACCATCGAAACCATGCGTCGCAACCCAATTCGTGCCGAGCCACCCAGATACGATCGCCAGTCCAACCACAGATCCCCAAAACACCTGTGCGGGATTGCGGCGGAAGCGCTGGTTTGCCAAGGCGAAAATCATCAACGCAACGCCAATGACCACGCCAATGAGCCAAGCTGGGATAGAGGTCAGTTGTTCGGCAAGGAAGCTAATGCTCTGGGGGCCTTTAATATCCATTTCCTCGGGGAAGACCCAAACGCGCAAATATGCAAGGGGCCCGGACATGACAACGTAAGCAGACAGACCCATAATCAATACGATGACGAATGATCGAAGGTCGCCGCCCCCAAGCCTTGCCAGCGCGCCATAGCCACAGTTTCCGCTGATGGCCATTCCGTAACCGAACAAAAGACCACCTACGATCGACCCAAGTGGGTTCCAGGTCTGTGCAAGATATCCTGTTCCAAGAGGGTCCAGCCACCCTAAAGCCATAGCCAAGTGGCTGCCGACAATTGCTACGCCGATCGCAATTGCCCACATGCGCAGCCGCCGGTCATCATCTGCGTAAAGGTGGTCTTCGATTGCACCCAACGTGCAAAAACGGCCAATGCGTGCGGCCAAGCCCAACACAATGCCACCGATCAAACCGATCAGTGCGACGGTGTTGGCGTCTCCCAATGCTTCGAACATTGCCAGTCCCCTCCCAAAGCTGGCGGGTATTTTTGGCGGCTTCTACTTCTCCCTGCAGAATAGATCGTAGACGACTTCCAGGATCTGTGTCGATCGATCATCCGCCAATCTGTAGTAGATCGTTTTCCCCTCGCGTCGCGTTTTGACCAAGCCCTCAAAGCGTAGGCGCGATAGTTGCTGCGACACGGCGGCCTGGCGTGCCGAGAGCATTTCTTCCATCTGCGTGACAGATTTTTCACCCGAGGACAGATAACACAAGATCATCAAGCGCCCTTCATGGCTGATTGCCTTGAGGAAACTTGACGCCGTCTGAGCATTTTCCATCATTCTGTCCATGTCTTCGGCGCACATGTCCTGAGAGAACACAGGCAGTTTCGAAGATTTGTCCAACAAGATCGCCTCGCTTTCATAGCTTCACGCATTCATAACAGTTTATGTAATGCGCCACAGTTTATCCAGAGGTCTCAATCGGTACCCCCGCGTCGCGCAGTAAAACGCCCAGCAAACCCCAGAAAAAATCTTCGCCGGGATAGCCTTCGATCCGGCCGACCTCTTGGCCATCGTCCAGCAGAACAAAGGTTGGCGTGTAGTAGAGAGGCCGCTCCAATGCGATGCCATCCGGCAGAGCTGCGTGGATATCGATGCGTTGAAGTGGAGCAGCATGTCCTTCCGGTGTCTTGGGGTAGATCTCCGAGATGTCGGTGTCCCAACGTGCGCACCACATACACCCATCTTCTTCGGCCATCAGAAGAGTCATTTCTGCCCGTGAAATCACGGGAGAAACAAGAAACGCGATTGCAAGCAAAAGCAGAAGTATTTGGCGCATCTAAAGCTCCGATTGACCGCAGCAGTATATCTTTACTATTTTGAATATGTGAATGATAGCGTGCCAGGACAGATTTGACCATGCTCGACATTACATTTGCAGGAGCTTTGGTCGCAGGACTGTTGTCTTTCCTGTCGCCCTGCATCCTACCTATCGTGCCGTTTTATCTTAGCTATCTGGCCGGCGTCGGGATTGATCAGATATCTGCGGGTTCTACGATTCCCAGCGGCGTTCGTCGCAAGGCAACGCTTTCTGCGATAGCATTTGCAGCCGGGATCATTACGATCTTCATGGCGCTGGGTGCGACGGCTTCGATATTCGGGCAACTGGTACGAGAGTATTTTGACATCCTGCGTTGGATCGCCGCGGCCATCATCATTGTGATGGGCATGCATTTCTTGGGGATTATCCGCATCGGCTTCCTTTATCGCCAATTTCGAGCGGATGTTGGTGATACATCAAATGTAAGCCTTGTTGGGGCATATGTTCTTGGATTGGCGTTTGCTTTTGGCTGGACACCCTGTGTTGGGCCGGTGCTCGCCGCGATCCTGTTTACAGCGGCCGGAACCGAAACGGCCTGGCGTGGAGCGGTGCTTTTATTCGTCTACGGGGTTGGAATGACCGCACCGTTTGTTCTGGCAGCCTTCCTGGTCCGCCCCTTCATGCAATGGATGGCACGGTTCAGAAAGCACTTGCCCCTCATCGAAAAGGCAATGGGTGGCTTTCTGGTGCTCTTCGGCATCCTCATCGCAACCAACTCCATCAATCACGTCGCACAATGGATGCTCGACCATATGCCTTGGCTGGCAGCCATTGGTTAATTCGGGAGGAAGACATGAAACGAGTTTTGTCAGTATTGATCGCTTGTCTGATCGGCGGGGCAGTTTTCGCCGCTGAACTGGGCGACGACGGTTTGCATAAAACGCCGTGGATGCGCGACACGTTCAAAGACCTTCGTGAGGATCTTGAAGAGGCGTCAAGCGAAGACAAGCGGTTGGTTTTATTCATTGAGCAACAAGGCTGCATCTATTGCAAGAAAATGCATGAAGAAGTGTTCCCCCAGCCTGACCTTGCAGCTTTCATCGAAGAGAATTTCTTTGTCGTCCAACTGGATTTGCATGGCAGCACCGCAGCCATCGACTTTGACGGGGAAGAAAATGAGCAAAGAGCGCTGATGCGAAAATGGGGGATTCTGTTCACCCCGACGCTCGTATTTCTGCCGGAAGAGGTGCCAGAAGACGCTACAGCCATCGATGCTGCGGTCGCTGTTATGCCCGGAGCGTTCTCAAAGGGAACGACCTTAGACCTTTTCACTTGGGTCGAGGAAAAACGATATGAGCTTGATAATGGTGAAGATTTCCAACGCTATCATGCGCGGCGCATTCAAGAGCGAAACAATGTTTCTCAGGATTGAGTGCTGCCGTTATAAATAAAAAAATTCATTATTATGAATTTAATGTTGCGACAACCGGTACTCGTCGACTACGGTACACAAAGGCTTTGGGTCGCAAGGCGCCGTCGGCGTGTTAGCAAATGGGAGGGATCATGAAGCTGAGACTCTTAACATTGGTCTGCGCAATGACAGGCGTTGCCGCATTTGCGGCAGAAACAGACCCGCAAGACGTAACCTATGACGACTATGGTGCCATTGAGGCTTCGTTGACCGGTGCTGCTGGCGACGCGGCTAATGGCGCACTCATCGTTGGGGACAAGTCAAAAGGCAACTGCGTCGCGTGCCACGCGGTTTCGGCTTTGGCCGACATCCCGTTCCACGGCGAAGTTGGTCCGATGCTGGATGGCGCCGGTGATCGTTGGACCGAAGCAGAACTTCGCGGATTGGTCGCAAATGCCAAGATGACGTTCGAAGGCACGGTGATGCCTGCGTTCTACAAGGATGAAGGCTATATCCGCCCGGGCGACGCCTATACCGGAAAAGCCCCAACCGCGCCTTTGACGTCGATCCTGACAGCACAAGAAATCGAGGATGTGGTCGCGTTTCTTGCGACCCTGAAAGAAGAATAGCTGCGCTTTCAGGCGCGGATTTTCGAAGAATCAAAGGAGATTGAAAATGGAACTCTCTCGCCGCGAGACACTGGCCCTTGGGCTGGGCGCCGCGTTCCTGACAATTATGCCGCTTCGGGCAAATGCAGCTGCTGAAGATGCCATTGCGGCATTTACAGGCGGGGCAGATGTGGCTGACGGCGGTGTTACATTGACTGCACCGGAAATCGCAGAAAACGGTAATACTGTACCTATCGAAGTCAGTGCGCCGGGCGCAGCTGCAATTCTCATCGTGGCTGCAGGTAACCCCGAACCGGGCGTTGCAACCTTCAATTTCGGTCCGTTGGCTGCTGAGCAAGCTGCATCAACCCGCATCCGTCTTGCCGGAACGCAGGATGTCATTGCCGTGGCGAAGATGGCAGATGGCAGCTTTGCCAAAGCGTCTGCGACCGTAAAAGTGACAATCGGCGGCTGCGGCGGCTGATCGCCACGCGCGCCTCGAAGAACAGGAGATTAACCAATGGCTTCCGGTGTAAAACCCCGCGTCAAGGTTCCAAAGACAGCCGCTGCTGGCGAAACCGTTACGATCAAGACATTGATCAGCCACAAGATGGAAAGCGGCCAGCGTAAAGACAAAGAAGGCAACGTCATCCCGCGTTCGATCATCAACCGTTTCACCTGCGAGTTTAATGGAGAAATGGTGGTTGATGTGACGATGGAGCCGGCGATTTCGACCAACCCGTATTTCCAGTTCGAAGCGACTGTGCCCGAGGCCGGTGAGTTTGTCTTCACTTGGTACGATGATGACGGCTCTGTCTACGATGAGAAGAAAACGATCGAGATCGCCTGACGGCTCGACCACTAAGGCAGATCAGCGCTGGTAGGAGGAACTGGCGCTGATCCACCAAGGGAGGAACGCAATGAATACCAAGGCACTTATGGCGATCGCGGCAATTCTGGTTTTCCCGGCTGCAGCGATGGCTGGACCAGACGAAGACAATTTGGTGATCAATGATGAGTTGGACATGACTTCGGTTACTGAAGCTCCGGCACATCTGGAAAATTTGGACACGATCTATTCGGGTTGGCATTTTCGCACGGATGAAACGCAAGCGCTTCAAATTGATGACTTCGACAATCCTGCAATGATCTTCGTCGATCAGGCCGCCGATCTCTTCGAGACCATTGATGGCGCCGCTGGCGAGAGCTGTGCTTCATGCCACGATGGGGTGGAAAGCTTCAAGGGATTGCAGGCGTCCATGCCGAAAGTGGATGCCGAAACTGGTAAGCTGGTCGTCATGGAAGATCTGATCAACAAGTGCCGTACGGACCGCATGGAAGCCGATGCCTGGAAATGGTCCGGGGGCGATATGCAGGGCATGGTCGCTTTGATCGGTCTGCAATCACGCGGGATGCCAATGAATGTCGCGATTGATGGCGATGCCGCCCCGTATTGGGAACAGGGCAAAGAGATGTATTACACCCGCTATGGTCAGCTGGAGCTTAGCTGCGCCAATTGTCATGAAGACAACTGGGGCAACATGATCCGTGCCGACCACCTGAGCCAGGGCATGATCAATGGGTTCCCGACATATCGTCTGAAACAAGCCAAGCTGATCTCGCGCCACAATCGTTTCCGCGGCTGTATTCGCGATACGCGGGCGGAAACTTTTGCCGAAGGATCGGACGAGTTTCGTGCGCTTGAGCTCTATGTGGCCTCGCGTGGCAACGGGCTTTCAGTCGAAACTCCAGCAGTACGTCAATAACGAACGACCCGCGTGGGCAATGTCCTGCGCGGGTTTTTCAAGGAAAATAACATTCACACATTTATATGTGTTATAGGAAAGCTGATAGATGATTTCTCGACGTGACTTCTTGCAGGTTTCAATGGCAGCCTCGGCTCTGTATGGGGCGTCCGGGTTTGGCAACTGGGCCAAGGTTGCTGCGCAGCAAAGCCTCACGCAGGATCAACTGCTGGAGTTCGAGACCTTCGGCAATATCAGCCTGATCCATGTCACCGACATCCACGCGCAACTCAAGCCGATCTATTTCCGTGAACCTGAGATAAACTTGGGTATTGGCGATGCGCGAGGACAGATGCCGCATGTCACAGGGGCGGCGTTCCGCAAGGCCTACGGGATCGAAGATGGAAGCCCGTCGGCCTATGCGCTGACCTACAATGATTTCTCTGCGCTGGCCACGACCTACGGTCGGGTCGGTGGATTGGACCGGGTCTCAACTGTCATCAACGCCATTCGTGCCGACCGTCCTGATGCCCTTTTATTGGACGGGGGCGATACATGGCACGGTTCTTACACCTGCTATCAGACGGCCGGTCAGGACATGGTCAATGTCATGAACGCTCTGAAACCCGATGCTATGACCTTCCATTGGGAGTTCACGTTGGGCAGCGACAGGGTTAACGAAATCGTCGAAGGTTTGCCTTTTGCGGCCTTGGGTCAGAACATCTTTGATGCCGAATGGGACGAACCTGCAGAATTGTTCCAACCCTATAAGTTTTTTGATCGGGGCGGTGCAAAGGTCGCCGTGATCGGGCAAGCGTTTCCTTACATGCCAATCGCGAACCCAGGCTGGATGTTCCCAGAATATTCATTCGGTATCCGGGATGAAAACATGCAGGCCATGGTGGACGAGGTTCGCGATGCCGGTGCCGATGTCGTTGTCGTCCTCAGCCACAATGGCTTTGACGTGGACAAGAAGATGGCAGGTCGGGTGCAAGGGATCGACGTGATCCTCAGCGGTCACACGCATGACGCGCTGCCCGAGCCGGTTCTGGTCGGTAAAACGCATATCATCGCGTCTGGCTCGAACGGCAAATTCGTCAGCCGAGTGGATCTTGATGTGAGGGACGGGCAGATGATGGGGCTGAAGCACAAGCTGATCCCGATCTTCTCGGACGTCATCGCTCCTGATCCTGCGATCACTGCTCTGATAAATGATCAGCGCGCGCCTCACGAGGCTGCGCTGAGTGAGGTGATTGGCAAAACGGATTCGTTGCTCTACCGCCGCGGCAATTTCAACGGCACCTGGGATGACCTGATTTGCGATGCCCTGATCAAAGAGCGTGAGGCAGACATCGCGATGTCGCCTGGCGTCCGTTGGGGACCCTCAATCCTGCCGGGGCAGGACATCACGCGTGAAGACGTCTGGAACGTCACATCGATGTCGTATCCCAATGCCTATCGCACAGAAATGACGGGCGAATTCATCCATGTGATCCTTGAGGATGTCGGTGACAACCTGTTCAATCCCGATCCCTACTATCAGCAGGGCGGCGATATGGTCCGTGTCGGTGGGCTTGGCTACCGCATCGATGTGACCAAACCACAAGGGCAGCGGATCAGCGAAATGACCCTGCTCAAAACGGGTGAAGCGATTGATCCGTCGAAAACCTACGTCGTGGCTGGTTGGGCCAGTGTCAACGAAGGCACTGAAGGCCCGCCGATCTGGGATGTCGTCGAAAGCCACATTCGCAACCTTGGCACCGTAACGGTGCAAGAGAACACCAGTGTCGATGTTGTCGGTGCTTAAGAAACAGATGGAGACCTAAGAGATATGGATGACGCGTTCAAACCGTCCCGCCGGGCCTTCCTGAAAGGCAGTGCAGCGGTCGCCGCAGGATCAGTTGCGGGTGCGGCAGTGGCAGACACGCCCGATCCTCTGATAACAGAGCTGCAGGATTGGGCGTCTTACACAGGTGCCGGTGTCGATGAGTCACCTTATGGCATGCCGATCAGTTTTGAATCCCATGTTGTGCGCCGCAACGTGGAATGGCTGACCGCCTCTCCGATTTCGTCGATCAACTTTACACCAATCCACGCGCTTGATGGCACGATCACTCCGCAAGGTTGCGCATTTGAGCGTCATCACTCGGGCGCGATCGAGTTGCGCAAGGAGGATTATCGTCTGATGATCAACGGGCTGGTCGATCGCCCGCTTGTATTTACTTACGACGACATCGAGCGGTTCCCGCGCGAAAACCATGTGTATTTCTGCGAATGTGCGGCGAACACCGGTATGGAGTGGGCTGGTGCTCAACTCAATGGCGTCCAGTTCACCCACGGCATGATTCACAACATGGAATACACCGGCGTTCCGCTGCGGACGCTGTTGCAGGAAGCAGGCGCTGATATCTCACCCGACAAATGGGTCTATGTTGAAGGCGCAGACGCGTCATCCAATGGCCGCTCCATCCCGATGGAAAAAGCACTGGATGACGTGTTGGTGGCTTTCAAGGCAAATGGTGAAGCGCTGCGCATGGAGCACGGATATCCTGTGCGACTGGTTGTTCCTGGCTGGGAAGGCAACATGTGGGTCAAGTGGCTGCGCCGGATCGAAGTCGTCGATATGGCGGTCGAAAGCCGTGAAGAAACATCAAAGTACACCGATGTCTACGCCGATGGCACAGCCCAGAAATGGACTTGGGTGATGGATGCAAAATCCGTCATTACTTCACCCAGCCCGCAAATGCCCATCAAACACGGACCGGGACCCTTGGTCATTTCCGGGCTTGCCTGGTCAGGCCACGGGCAAATTTCGCGGGTTGATGTGTCCAAGGACGGTGGGATTACCTGGGAGACAGCGCGTCTTGGCAAGCAGGGCGACAGCAAGGCTTTGACGCGCTTCTATCTCGACACGAACTGGGACGGAGCACCAATGCTTTTGCAGGCCCGGGCGATAGACGAAACCGGCTATGTTCAGCCGACCAAAGACCAACTGCGCGAAAAGCGCGGAGAGAACTCGGTCTACCACAACAACTGTATCCAGACTTGGTACGTGAGCGCAGAAGGGATCGCTGAGAATGTCGAAGTCTCTTAGTCATGTTTTCCTGCCCGTATTTGGCGGCACAGCGTTGGTGCTTGCGGCGGCTGTGGCTATTGCGAACCGGAATTACGGCCAATCGCAGATAGAAACCCTGGAAACCCGGATCAGCCAGGTTGAGGCGCACGCAGCGAAAGCCCAGGAAAACGCGCAAGCAGAGGCCAGCCGGGCTGCCGAACTGGTGGCCAAGGTTGAAGAAATCCAGACAGCGGCGGCCGAGCGGGTCGCAACCGGGATGAACCTGACCGCACCCGCGCCCAGCCAGGATGGCACTTATGGGCTTGGACGTCCTGCTCTGGAGGAAGAGATCGCGGCATGGGACGTTGACGTCTTGCCCGACGGGCGTGGCTTGCCGGTTGGATCAGGTGATGTCTGGACCGGAGAAGAAGTGTTTGTCGACCGTTGCGCGTCTTGTCACGGCGAGTTTGCCGAAGGTGCCGACAATTGGCCTGTTCTGGCAGGTGGTTTCGATACACTTGCAGATGAAGATCCTGTAAAAACCGTTGGGTCCTATTGGCCGCATTTGTCCACCGCCTGGGATTACATTTCTCGGTCGATGCCGTTTGGTGAAGCGGGCACGCTGACAGCGGACGAGACATACGCAATTGTCGCCTACATCCTTTATTCCAATGATCTGGTGGATGACGATTTCGTTCTCAGCAACGAAAACTTCGCCGATTTCGAGATGTACAATATGGACGGTTTTGTTGTCGATGTTCGACCCGAGACGGAGTACGCGGAATGGCGAGAAGAGCCTTGCATGGAGAACTGCAAAACAGAGGCATCGGTTACTATGCGTTCTGTCTTTCTGGTTGAGACGCCACCAGAAGGCGGTTCGAATTCGGTCATGAATGAAGCCAGCGCGGACGGGTTGCCGACGTTCACGGCGGAAGGGCCCTCGTTCATTCCAGCCGCAGCGCCAAAGCCTGAGGAAGAGGCCGCCGCAACACTGGCTGTTCAGGAAATCGAAGAGTCTGACCAATCAGCGGACCTTCTCGCCGCCGGAGAAAAGGTCTTCAAGAAGTGTAAGTCCTGCCATCAGGTCGGTGAAGGTGCAAAGCATAGCACGGGACCAGCGTTGAACGGAATTATTGGGTCCAACGCAGGGTCGGTAGAAGGTTTCAAATACTCCAAAGCTATGAACGCTGCGGCCGAGACAGGTCTCATTTGGACTGATGAAGAAATGGCGGCCTTCCTGACAAAACCCAAAGACTACATGAAAGGCACGCGCATGTCTTTCGCCGGGCTTAAGAAACCAGACGATATTGAAGCTGTGATCGTCTACCTAAAGTCGTTCGGAAGCTGATCATGCGGTGGTCGTTCCTTTTAACCTGCGCAACGGTATTGGTTTCGATCGCTCCATCGACCCACGCAACAGAAGACCTTGGCGACGCGGAAGCAGGGAAAGTGGTGTTCGCCCAATGCCAAGGCTGCCATCAGGTCGGCGAAGGAGCCGAAAACAAAATCGGGCCGCACTTGAACGGTGTTTTTGGGCGTAAGGCCGCAGGACTGGAGGGTTTCAACTACTCCAAGAGCCTTGTGCGCGCGGGCAACTCGGGTCTGGAATGGCACGCTGACACACTGTCCGCCTACATCGAAAATCCACGCGCATTTGCGTCAGGCACGAGGATGAGTTTTCGCGGTTTGAAGGACCCGGAAGACCGAGCCAACGTGGTCGCCTATTTGCGGGCGTTTTCTGACAATCCTCAGGACATCCCAGAAGCGGACCCAACGGCGAAAGGAACGGATCATTCGATCGATCCCGCGATTCTGGCGATACAAGGAGATCCTGAGTACGGCGCATATCTCAGCAGCGAATGTACAACATGCCACCAGATCGAAGGAGGCGATGAGGGCATTCCTTCGATTGTGTATTGGCCTGACGAAGACTTCGTAGTCGCTATGCACGCTTACAAGGACAAACAGCGGCCACATCCAGTCATGCAAATGATCGCCGGGCGGCTGAGCAATGACGAGATCGCGGCATTGGCCGCATACTTCAATAATCCAGAGTGAAAGTGCCTAAGGGGAGGAAACGCGATGACACTCAATAGACGAGTATTTCTTGGAGCCGCCGGGGTCGTGGCCGCCGGGCTATCTGCTCCGATGGTGCTGGCTCAAGGCAAGCCCCGAGTAGTGGTTGTTGGTGGCGGTGCGGGCGGTGCAACTGCCGCGCGGTACATCGCAAAGGACAGCAAAGGAGAGGTCGACGTGACGCTGATCGAGCCGTCTCGGACCTATTACACCTGTTTCTTCTCAAACCTTTATTTAGGAGGTTTTCAGGAGCTATCGGACATCGCTCACAGCTATGGCACGCTTGCCGCGAACTACGGTATCAACGTCGTGCATGATTGGGCCACTGGGGTCGACCGCGATGCCAAGACGGTTTCCTTGGCGGGTGGCGGGTCAATTCCCTATGACAAGCTGATTCTAAGCCCGGGTATCGACTTTGTAGATGGAGCGGTCGAGGGCTGGGACGTCTCGGCCCAGAATAAGATGCCGCATGCATATAAAGCTGGTTCACAGACAGAGCTTTTGAAAGCGCAAATCATGGCAATGCCCGAAGGTGGTACCTTCGCGATGGTCGCTCCTCCTAACCCCTTCCGTTGCCCGCCTGGGCCATATGAGCGGATTTCGATGGTTGCGCATGTTTTGAAGAAGAATAATCCGACAGCAAAGATCATTGTGGCCGACCCGAAGCCAAAGTTCTCGAAAATGGCGTTGTTCCAAGAAGGCTGGGGAAACAACTATGAAGGAATGGTTGACTGGATCGGCGAAGATTTCGGCGGTGGCAATGTATCCGTGAATCCGGATGCAATGACGGTGACCATCGACGGCGAAGAGACAAAGGTTGATGTCTGCAATGTAATCCCAGCGATGAAAGCCGGCCGCATTGCGGAAATGGCGGGAGTAACTGACGGCAACTGGGCACCAGTAAACGCTGCGGACATGTCCTCCAAAGTCGATCCGGACATTTATGTTCTCGGTGACGCCAGCCAGCAGGGCGACATGCCGAAATCCGGTTTTTCAGCAAACAGTCAGGCGAAAGTTTGCGCGAACGCCGTGCGAGGTGCGTTGACCGGGTCTAAAGTATTCCCGGCCAAGTTCTCGAACACATGTTGGTCGCTGATCGATACCAATGATGGCGTTAAGGTTGGCGCAACCTACGAGGCGACACCTGAGAAGATTGCCAAAGTTGACGGCTTTATTAGCCAGACCGGAGAAGATGCCGACCTCAGGAAAGCAACTTACGAAGAGTCTCTTGGTTGGTACGCCGGTATCACGTCGGACATGTTTGGTTGAGGCAATCGGGGGCTTTGACCGGTGTCAAAGACCCCGATGATCAATCTGAGAAAATGCGGTTCAGGAGGAGGACTAAAACCATGAAACACTTTATCGCCGCAGCCGCGTTTTCCACTGTTCTGGCGAGCCAAGGGCTTGCAGAAGAGATCATCACTACCCCCTTCGACGGTAGTTTTGATGACGCGACATTTGCAGTCGAGTCCGCGATTGTGGGACAGGGACTGGTCATCGACTATGTGAGCCATGTTGGGGAAATGCTGAATCGAACTGGCGCAGATGTCGGCAGCGACAAGCAAATTTTTGCGGCCGCGGATATCTTCATTTTCTGCTCGGCAAAAATTTCGCGCGAGGTCATGGAAGCCGACCCAATGAATATTGGCTTCTGCCCCTATGGGATTTTTGTAGCCGAAGACGACAATGGTGTGATGGTTGGATACCGAAGCTATCCTGATGGACCAATGCAAAAGGTTCAGACCCTGTTGTCCGGGATCGTAGAAGAAGCCGTTGGGAACTGAAATGAACTACCAGCAGTTTTTTCGTGGTCAACTCGACCAGCTTCAAGAGGAAGGGAACTACCGGGTCTTTGCGGATCTCGAAAGGCAGTGTGGCGCGTTCCCGACAGCGCGTAGCTACGCGGAAAATGGTCCTGAGAAAGTCACTGTATGGTGCTCTAATGATTATCTGGGGATGGGTCAGCACCCCAGTGTTATTGCAGCAATGCACAAGGTGATCGATGAGTGTGGTGCCGGGGCAGGCGGAACGCGGAATATCTCTGGAACCACCCACCAGCATGTTTTGCTCGAGCAGGAGCTTGCTGACTTACACGGCAAGGACGCTGCATTGCTGTTCACCTCCGGGTACGTCTCGAACTGGGCTGCCTTGGGAACCTTGGCGTCTCGCATTCCGGGCATCACAGTCCTGTCTGACGAGTTGAACCATGCCTCGATGATCGAGGGCATTCGCCACAGTCGGTGCCAGAAGCGTATCTGGAAACACAACGACGTGGCGGACCTTGAAAGGCACCTTGCTGAATTGCCTGCCAATGCAACGAAGCTCATTGCGTTTGAGAGCGTCTATTCCATGGATGGCGACATTGCACCAATTGCCGAGATCTGTGATCTGGCGGATCGCTATGGCGCGATGACCTATTTGGATGAGGTTCACGCGGTTGGGCTTTATGGGCCGCGCGGCGGAGGCATAGCTGAGCGCGAAGGCCTGATGGATCGGCTAACCGTCATTGAGGGGACATTGGGCAAGGCGTTCGGCGTAGTTGGTGGATACATCGCGGCGTCGAAAGAGCTGGTGGATTTTGTCCGATCCTTTGCCAGTGGTTTTATCTTCACCACTGCATTGCCTCCCGCCGTGGCCGCAGGAGCTGCCGCTTCGGTTCGGCACCTGAAGCAAAGCAATTCGGAACGACATTTGCACCAGCAGCGCGTGCGCGAGGTACGAGACAGGCTAGACGATTTGGGCATTCCGCATACACCGAACCCAAGTCACATCATTCCGGTCATGGTCGGCGATCCGGTCAAGTGCCGCTTCATCTCTGACGTACTGATGCGTGACTATGGAATTTACATCCAGCCGATCAACTATCCAACCGTCCCCAAGGGAACGGAACGTCTGCGGATTACACCTTCCCCAGTGCATTCCACCGAAGACGTGGATCGACTGGTATCTGCTTTGGGTGAATTATGGACGCAATGCCAATTGGCGCGCAGGCCAATGGCCGCGCAATGACAATGACAGCTTGACCGAAGACAAGGACGCGCAAGCAACGAAGTGAGAGTTTCTGTTGATGGAAAGGCTCATCGATTTGTTGGGAGACCCTGGCGCTTTGGCATTTGCCGGTGCGCTTGTTGGTATCCTATTCGGCGTGACGGCCCAGAAGTCTCACTTTTGTTTGCGAGCGTCGACCGTCGAAGTCGCTGAAGGCGAGCTTGGTCCTCGCCTGGCGGTTTGGCTGATCGCCTTCACCGCAGCGCTCACCTTAGTACAGGCCTTTGTCGCGTTTAAGTGGTTGAACCTTTCCGAGACACGCGCGATCGCGTCGACGGGCAGCCTTACCGGAGCAATAATTGGTGGGGCGATGTTCGGCGTTGGTATGGTTCTGGCGCGTGGGTGTGCATCTCGCCTGTTGGTATTGGCCTCCTGCGGTAATCTGCGCGCCTTGATTACAGGATTGGTTTTAACCTTAGTGGCTCAGGCTGCTTACACCGGCGTTCTTAGTCCTGCCCGCGAATTGCTATCCGGGATCTGGACTGTCTCAGGAGGCGCCTCGAGAGATCTTTCAGAAATACTTGGATTTTCACCAGTGGCTTATACAGCCGTTGCAGCTTTGGGGTTGGTTTCGGCAATTGCATTTGCGTTCCACCGGAGAGTCGCTCCTATCAGGATCATAACAGCCGCCGGCGTTGGTTTGGCGGTGTCGCTTGGCTGGTTGATGACATTTGCGATCGCGCAAGCATCATTTGACGTCGTGCCCGTGTCGTCAGTCACATTTACCGGACCGGCCACGGATACACTAATGACCTTGGTTGCGGAGAGGAACGTTGTTTTGTCCTTCGGTATCGGCCTCGTTCCAGGCGTAGCAATTGGTGCCGCAGGCTCAGCCCTAACTGCAGGGGAGTGGAAAATCGAACGGTTTGGCCCGGATACTCCGATGGAACGCTACCTTGTTGGAGCTGTTTTCATGGGGTTTGGAGCCATGCTGGCCGGAGGTTGCGCCGTGGGCGCAGGGCTTTCGGGAGGGTCCGCCCTGTCATTGACGGCGTGGCTTGCCGTTTTCTTCATGTGGGTCGGAGCGATCAGCACGCATAAGTTATTGAGGCGAATACCTGTTCCTCAAACGTCCTGAGTCATTCGAATTCCATTTGTTCAAATACCCGCCCGGCATTTTTTGTCGCCAGTTCCTCAAACGTGTCCAAATGGGCGAAAGGTGATTGATCGACATAGTAAGCCTCGGCCAGATCGCCGCCGGCATCCATATGCTCTTTGATCTTAGCGCGCAGATAGATCAGGTAGTCGCGTGTATAACGGCGCACCTGATCCATGTTCGTCGGATGGCCGTGGCCGGGGATGACAAATGTGGCTCCCAAAGCTTCGAACTCGTTGTCCCAGGTCTCAAGCCAATCCGCAGTATAGGTCTCTTGAAAGATTGGCAGCATTCGCTCGTGAAACGCCATGTCACCCGCGATGACAAGGCTTTGGTTCGGCAGCCAAACCGATATATCACCGGGGCTATGGGCTGGCCCGAGATATTTGGCCTCAATCCGGAAATCACCCATTTCAACAACGTATTCATCCTCGAATGTCTCGGTTGGGCCTGTCAGGACGGTTCCTGCCGCTTTGTCCTGATTGTACCGTTGCATTCCCTCAAGGATCTGAGGACCATATTCCTCGAATTCAGCCGCAGCATCCGAATGGGCGATGATCGGAATGCCGAGCTCTGACCAGTATGCGTTGCCAAGCATCGCGTGCCCCTGACCATTCTCGTTGAAGACAAGCTTAACCGGCTGATCCGTGATCGCCTGAATTTCTTGGTGAAGCGCTTCAGCAAGCACATAGGCCGCGCCGCCGTTTATGACGACCACGCCCTCCCCGGTTACGATAAAACTGAGATTGTTGTTATGACCAGAGTTCTCGTAGGTCGGCGGTGCGGTTGCACCAATGGCGGAATAGACGCCGGGGATGTATTCGACCGGTTTGGAATACAGCACACTTTTAGGGTATTGGTCTGCAATATCCTCGCTTGCCCAAGCTTGTGTGCCCAGGGCCAAGACAATCGCCAGCGATCGCATCTTTATGGTTCTCCAATGAACTTATAAGCAGACCCAGTCTTCTCGACCCGGCCGATTCCACCGTTCGGCAGGTGGAAACCAATTGTTTTCATTTGCTCGTGGGAAATCTGATCCAGCAACGAATTCCGAGTTGCTGCGGCCGCCTGTGGATCCTGATCCGTCCCGCCGGGCCAGTCGGGGCGTTCAAAAGCTACGTGTGGATTTCCCAACGCGTCGCCGACAACCATCACGGATTCACTGCTGCTGCGAATTTCAAACGCCATGTGACCGGGCGTGTGTCCATAGCTTGCGCGCGCGGCGATACCGGGAAGGATCTCTTGCCCGTCGTCAAAGAACGCGACCTGATTCTCAATTGCTGCCATACGCCGCTTTGCGCCTACTGCGAACGCAGCGCGATCTTCTCCAATGGTATCCACTGTTGAGGGGTTCCACCAATAATCCCACTCATTACGGCCAAAGTGATGCGTGGCGTTCGGGAACAGAAGGTCGTCGAAATCATCCAAAACGCCCCAAATGTGATCCGGGTGCGCATGGGTGAAGATCACGTGCGAGATGTCTTCGGGCGACAGGTTGGTTGTTTCAAGAGCTTCCAGAAGCTTACCAGAAGTGGGCATGAAATCTGGCCCAGCTCCCACATCGAACAGCACCGTGTTTTGATCATCTCGATAAAGCGCCACGTTGCACTCTGGCTCGTATTTGGTCGCGTCCACCTTGTAGTTGTCCAAAAGCTGCCTGAGTTCTGCCTGCGGCATGGCGCCAAAGACCATATCCGGAGGCAAGGACAGGTACCCGTCTGATATGGTTGTCATGCGAGCCGAAGCACCGAGTTGTAACTCTGCCCTCACGAACCTGGATTGTACTCCAAGCGCTGCGATACAAGCGGCGCTACACAAGAATCTGCGTCGTGAAAATGCATCTCCATTCATACACAATCAATAAAATGAATGTTTTGATTTGTAAATGAATAAAGATGCAGATGGATGGAATTCCGCCAAGCTATCTGCGGGCGGGGGCGCTTTGCAGATCAGCTTTTGGTCTCTCCCTTAGGAGCTCACAAGCGAGATTGGATCGCGAATTGTCTTGGGCAATCGGTGCGAATTTCTTTGGGCTGCTGCGCGTAAAATTTCTAAATGATTTTGAGAAGCGACGCGAACGCGTTCGCGGCATCCTACACGCTTGTGGGTTTGCACATAACACTTCGTGCACCCCATAAGTTTGCGTAGTTTGTCCATAGTTTTGCGCTGCGTGATTGTGTGCATTAGCGGTGAATTGAATCAGTTTTGGCGTAGTCGTTGCGGTTATGGTCCTGTGCGTTGCTCGATGCCGCAAAGGGCCTCCTTAACGAACCTTGGATTCTCGCGAAGGTCTGCGATGCGTAGAAAGCGGACTTTGCGAAGTCTAGCTTGAGCCCGAAACGGAAATGCACTGAATTCAAGTACAATTGACTTTTGCGGCTTTCGGATAAAAGGGTTGTGAGTTTCCTTCTTTAATTCGAAGTACCCAAAATCATGCCAATGTGGGAGTGCTGACTATGAAAACAGCGGTTGTGACCGGCGCTGCAGGAGGGATGGGTCAGGCCATCTGCCGCCAACTGCGGGCAGATGGGTTCCACGTGTTTGGACTGGACCTCAACGAGGAGGGCCTAGGTGAAATGGCAGCGGAGTTAGGTTCGGATTTCACGCCTATCTGCGTTGACTTAACGGATCCCATTGCTATCGCTCAAACGTTTGATGGAATTAGGTCAGAGTATGGCGGTCTAGATGCTTTGGTAAACAACGCGGGCACCTGCTTCATGTCTGACTTCCCGCACATTCTGCCCGAAGAACTCGAACAGCAGATGGCAATCAACTTTAACTCTGCATTCAATTGTTGCCAGCAGGCGGTTCAGTTGATGTTGGAACGCGAAGGCGTCAAGAAGATTGTAAACATCTCATCGAATGGAGCTTACAATTTCGATGTGTTCGACCCTCCCCATTACCGGGCGTCAAAGGCTGCGATGGATACCCTAACGAAAGACCTCGCCCGTCGATATGCACATGAAAAAATCTGCGTAAATTCGCTGGCTCCTGCCATGACTGAGACACCGTTGTTCAATGTCTTAACCAAGGACGTCTTGGAGAAAGCCGTTAGTGCCATGCCGCATGGTCGCGCGATGCTACCTGAGCAAATCGCCTCTTGGGTTGGTTTTCTCATTTCGCCGGCTGGTGACGTTTCCAGTGGAAATGTGATTGTTCTGAACCAAGGGCGCGACGTCAGATAACTCTGAGGTGCGACATCACTTTTTGGGAAAATGGTCCACAGCTTGGGATCAACGGTAGACTTCTGGAGCTTTCTTCAGAACGGGCCACTGCTTTGGACAATGCCCGTAAATTACAAAGGCATCTCGCTCGGATGCCAGACGCATCAACCTGTCTGCGCTGGCAATCGCTGAATCCTCGTCCCAAGACCCGGCAAACTTCTCGTCGATTTCTGTTGGTCGGGAAATCGCATCACTGGTTAGTAAAACCGTCCCTGACGGAAGATCGACCATTACCGCGATCTGGCCAGGCGCATGACCGGGTGCCATCAAAACGAAGATACCTGGCGCAATCTCTACGTCGTCATCAACAACCAGGTAATCCTGATCGGGCCATTCCAAAGGCCGCATATCGCCCCAGTACAACGGGCGGGGTAAGGCTCGCTCCGCAGCAGAGATAAGAATTGGACTGCTTGGAAAGTCGCCCAAAGCGCCGATGTGGTCGATGTGGGTGTGCGTACAAATCTGTAGTGTAATGTCTGACGGAGTAAGCCCGAGTTTTGCCAGTTGTGCGCTTGGCAGGTTGTCTGGTTCACACTTCAAGACCTCGCCGAACTCGTACAATCGATCTTCTTTGACTGCGGCGTCGGTATCGGTCGCGTATTTTTCGGGAAATCCAGTGTCGATGAGTATAGCTTCTCCCAAATCTGTCCGAACGAGAAACCCGCAGATCCCTATGATACGGCCAGTGGAATGGACCTTGAACAGACCGTAGTCCAAAACTGCTAGGTCAATCGGTCGCCCTTTGACAAATCCCTTTGCTTGCACAGACTCTCTCCCGGATTAACTAAAAGGATTTTGAGTAGAGCATGAAAGTCAAGATACACACACTTTTTCAATACCTACTGGATACCACAGAAGCGGATCCAGATGCCTTCATTGGGTTTTCCTTGTCCGCGTCGCCGCTTTTGGGTGAGTTCATGGATGCGCTGGATCCAGCGCTGCCGTTGGATTGGAACCAAAAGAGCTTTCGGGGTCTGCCTGCTTTACGACGACATGTCTTGGACCGCGCTGGCTTGTCTGATGTTTGCAAGCCAGACGACGTCCTGATCACCGCTGGCGCAGCAGAAGCCAATTATCTTGCATTCATGCAATTGGTCCAACCGGGCGACGAAGTCGTAACGGAACGCCCGGGCTGGCCACAAGCGGGCGTATTGGCAGAGGCAGTTGGCGCGACGCTAAAAGTTGTCGACCGAGAAGAAAGCTCTGGTTGGGTATTGCCGCTAGACGAAGTTGAGTCCGCAGTAACAGCGCGCACGCGGCTCATCTTTATAACCAACCCCAATAACCCCACCGGGCAGTTGATGACACAAGCAGAGCTGGAAAGGCTTGTCCAAATTGCAGATCGCGTCGGCGCTTGGCTGGTTGTTGACGAGGTTTACGCGGGATTGGAGTGGGACGGGTCTCGCGCCCCTTCGATCGCCGGTTTGTATCCTAGGGGTATCACGACGGGCAGCGTTTCCAAAGCACTGGGGCTTCAGGGGCTGCGCACCGGCTGGATGATATGCCGTGATCCTGATCTGATTTGGGACGCTATTATTCTGCGGGAAAACTCTAGCGAGATTATGAATATTCTCGGCGAAGTCATTGCCGAAATTGCCCTGCGGCCTGACCGATACAATCAGGCTATAAAAACTGCGCGGGCAGCAGGGATTGAGACACTGGAAAGCCTTGATCGGTATGTTGCCGATCAGCCCCGCCTGAATTGGGTCAAACCTCAGGCTGGATTGATTGGATTGGCACGGCTCGACGGGATTGATGGCGATGTTTTTGCCAAACGCTTGCTCGCTGATCCCTATCGGACATTTCTCTTACCGGGCTCGTCTTACGGGATGCAGAACCACATCCGACTGGGTGTGGGGGGAGGTGCTGCTGCCAACCTTGACCTTGGCCTAGAGCGCATGGGCGAACTGTTGGCGAACTGGTAGACATAAGACACACATTTCGGTTTCTCGGTCTGCAACGCCGGTCAAAAAATGCCGTCCGCTCAAAGCTGACACTAAGCTCAATTGTGGTGCAAGTTCACCTGCCATGTGCTGGAAGTTTTTCCGCTAGAATAGCGCTGGTTGCGCGCTAGTTCGAAGATGGAAAATCCGATTCATAACCAAGGTTCGAAATGACAGTTTGGACAACTGAAAACGTCCGAGACTATCCGCGCCCACCTGCGCTGAGGTCAGTACCCCATCGGGTGCGGATCGAGCTCGGCGGTCGAACAATCGTAGAAACTGATCAGGCGTTTCAGGTTCTCGAAACCCATCACGCCCCTACGTATTATATCCCGCCGCATGAAATTGATGCCGTTCTGACAAAGGTCTCGGGTAGATCATTCTGCGAGTGGAAGGGTGTTGCAAGCTACTGGGACGTTCAGAGCGGGGCGGCCGAGGCTAAGAAAGCTGCGTGGAGCTATGCTGCACCAACCACCAGATTTGAACAGATTAAGGGCTATCTCGCCTTTTACGCCGGACTTATGGACGCTTGTTTTATTGGTGAGTACCGGGTGATCCCGCAACCTGGGGATTTCTATGGAGGCTGGGTCACCGAAAACTTGAAGGGTCGCATCAAAGGCGCCCCGGGAACGGAATTTTGGTGAGGATAGAATTTTGGTGAGGATAGATGACGGACCCTAAAACCTCGCCTTCCCCTTTGGCTGTTCCTACAAGCCGTTTGGTCCGTGTTGCCGGTTTGAGCGGCATGACGGCAGGCATTGCGGGGAACGTGGCAGTCCGCGCGCTAAGAGAGATCGGCCGCGGTGCCCGACCCGATATGCGTGGTTTGCTGATGACACCCGGAAACGTGACACGCGTTGCGGATCAGCTTGCGCGTATGCGAGGGGCCGCGATGAAGGTGGGTCAATTGATTTCGATGGATGCAGGTGAGGTCTTGCCGTCTGAACTGGCTGACATCATGGCGCGACTGCGAGATCAGGCGCATTTCATGCCGCCGAAACAATTGCGTGACGTCCTGAACCGAGCCTGGGGTGCAGATTGGCGAAAATCCTTCCAAGCCTTCGATGTAAGGCCCATAGCGGCAGCGAGTATCGGGCAAGTACATCGTGCGACATTGAAAGACGGGCGCGATGTGGCGATCAAAGTGCAATATCCCGGTATCGCGCGCAGTATCGACAGCGATGTGGCCAATGTTGCCACTCTGGTTCGCATGTCAGGTTTGCTTCCCAAAAGCTTCGATTTGGATCCGTACATCCAAGAAGCACGTAGTCAACTGCATGAAGAAACAGATTATGAACGCGAGGGACAGCACCTGCGCCACTTTGCTGACCTATTGCAGAATGATGAAGCGTTTGAAATCCCGCAGTTCTATCCAGATTGGAGCACGCCAGAAGTTCTAACGATGTCCTTTATGGAAGGTCGCCCTATCGAGGCCGTGGGTGATGCGACCAGCGAGGAACGCAATCGAGTCTCAGAAGCCTTGGTCAATCTCACGCTGCGCGAGGTTTTCGAGTTCGGGATCATGCAAAGCGATCCGAATTTTGCCAACTACCGATACAACCCATCCAATGGAAAAGTCAGTCTCTTGGATTTTGGCGCGGCACGCGCACTGCAACTATCTGCAATAGATGCATATGTGGATCTGTTGCGCGCCGGTTTGCTTGAAGACGGTGCGGCGCTTCGTAAGGCTGCCATACAACTGAAGCTTATTGAAGGTGATGGCCCATTTGACGACCGGATCCTTGGAATGATCCGCAGCGTTTTTGACGCAATCCTATCCGCGAATGAATTTGATTTTTCTGACCGAACGCTTTCCAGCCATCTGAACAAAGAAAGTATGGCCCTGGCCGCGGCCGGGTATATCCCGCCCCAGCTGCCAATGGACATTCTTTACCTTCAGCGAAAGATTGGGGGTATGTTCTTATTGGCCACGCGATTAAACGCCTCGCTTCCCGTGAAGACGCTTCTTGAAAAGTACGTCACCTGAACGACTACAATTTCCTCCAAACCAGCAAGCCGAACAATTACAAACCAGCGTCACCGATATGCGCGAGCAACCCAAAACAATCCGCAAGTGCGATGCGAATGTTGCCAGGCTCGGGTTCGAGAACCCCTTTGACGAACCAAACCCGGCTTTAGAAATGACCATCATATAAGTTGATCACGTCGACGAACCCGTCCTGTTAACCGGCTCCGCTCCGACCCAATACGCGATCCTCGAAAACGTCGGCCTTAGGGGCAGGAAAACCCGGTATGCAAGCTCTAGCACAGGCGTTACCCCCGGAATGCTTGCCACACGTGCTAGCCAACGCCATTTGGGTAAAGTGCCCCAGAGTTCCGTGAACCCGCGCGCACCGGATACAAGTTCCCCATCTGGTCGACGCACAGTGAATCGATCCATTGCCTCTTGCCGCGTTAGATTTGCATCAATAAGAGCATTGGATTTTGAAACGTCAACGAACCGCAAAAGTTCAGCGCCCTCGCAAGAAGCATAGTGCCTGATCTCAACGGAGCAAAGTGGGCAAGATCCGTCGTAGTACACCGTAGTAAGAGATTGACCGGCATCATCAGATGTGAGCGCAACCTCATCATTATCCGAATTGTACATTTTGTTTGGCCTTGTCTCTTGGGTTTCGCCCATACGTTTACAAAAGCTAGCGCAAAAACCGAAGAAACGAGGGGTCACCAGCGGCACTCAGGTGCGTTATGAAGCCGCAACTAAGGATGCTGTCAGCCAAACTTAACGCTTTGGACGCGCAAACAAGATGGTTCTGTTTGAATATTGTTTTCTCTCGTTTGCAGTGATCTGGGGGTGAATGGTTTGGGGTGCGCTGCCAAGAATGCCGACGGTGCTTTGCAGCGTAAAGTTCGTCGGGGTGGTCTCTTTAACGTGTGCTCAGAAATCAGACGTTCGAACAAAGTAGAGTTTGGCTAACCCGTTTCTTTGCTTGGTGTTTTAGAGCTCGGAGCCGTCACTATTCGATTTCACCTTTGCCTAGGCCCCGTACTCCTGGCCAAGCTCTAATCAGTGAGTCCGCGGCAACTTCCGACCTTCAAGTGCCTAAGGCCAATTGCGTCTGTGCAAATGCCACGTCAACAGCGAAATGCGAAGCAGACTGGAACAAAGATCCATTGTTTGCGGCCATGCGTACAATACTTGAAAAACGGAGGTATCGTGCAGGTCGTTTGGTTCAAACGGGATTTACGGGTAAATGATCACCCGGCACTGGCGCAAGCGTCCGAGGTCGGAACAGTTCTGCCACTCTATGTGGTTGAACCTGAGCGTTGGCTGCAACCCGACGCGTCAACACGGCATTGGAACTTTGTTGCTGAGACAATCGCGGGACTGCGAAAAGACCTTGGGGAACTAGGCCAGCCTCTTGTGGTGCGCACCGGGCAAATTGTGTCGGTCCTGTCCGAGTTGAAAGATCGCGGTCTAGTCGACGTACTTTGGTCACACGAGGAAACGGGGAACAATTGGACGTATCAGCGGGACCGTCAGGTCGCGGCATGGTGCAGGGATCATGGTGTGCAGTGGCACGAAGTGCAGAACCACGGCGTTTTTCGCAGGCTCAAGTCTCGCGACGGCTGGGCGGAAGGTTGGGACAAGTTTATGGCATTGCCCGTATCGTCACCAGTTGCGCTAGAGCCTATCGACATAGAACCGGGGTATATTCCCACGGCGCGCGACCTCGGCTTGAGGGATGATTTGTGCGCTGGTCGTCAAGCCGGTGGACGAGCTGCGGGTTTGGAACGGCTGAACAGTTTTCTGACCCGCCGTGGCAAAAGATACCAACGCCAAATGTCCAGCCCCTTGGCGGGGGCCGTCGCGTGTTCGCGGCTGTCGCCCTACCTGGCTTGGGGCGCGCTTTCGATGCGCGAGGTATCGCAAGCGACTGAAAGGCAAAGACGCAGATTGCCGCCGCAAGCAAAGGACTGGCGCAAATCGCTTCGCTCGTTCTCGGGCCGATTGCATTGGCATTGCCATTTCATTCAGAAACTCGAGGATGAGCCTCGAATTGAGTTTGAAAATCTGCATCGGCTCTACGACGGGCTTCGACCGAAAGCGCCAGATGGCGCGCTTTTGGCTGCTTGGTCCAAAGGCGAAACGGGATATCCGTTTTTGGACGCATGCATGCGGTCGTTGCAAGCAACGGGGTGGCTCAACTTTCGGATGCGCGCAATGGTGATGGCGACTGCGAGCTATCATCTTTGGCTGGATTGGAGAGCCCCTGGCCAGCATTTGGCGCGCATGTTTACCGACTATGAGCCGGGCATTCATTGGAACCAGGTGCAAATGCAATCAGGCACCACCGGCATCAATACCCTGCGCATCTATAATCCAGTTAAGCAGGGCTATGATCAGGACCCACAAGGGGTTTTCATTCGGACATGGTTGCCGGAACTGGCCGATATTTCGGATCGGCACATCCACGAACCCTGGAAAGCCCCGGACGAGAAACACGTCATCGGAGCGCATTATCCAGAGCGTATTTTTGACCATCTCGCAGCAGCCAAAGCCGCGCGCGAGCGGGTGTGGGGCGTCCGCCGGAGTGCGGTGTTTCGCTCGGAAGCGCGCGACATCGCGACAAAACACGCGAGCCGAAAGACCAGGCGGGCTGCTCGCAAAGATGCGCGGTCGTCTCAAGATCAAGAGCAACTCGGCCTGCCTTTGGGGGACAAATGATGAGGATGCGGAAGAAAGCTGATTTGCCCCAGAAAATCTGCCCGGTCTGCCAGCGCCCGTTCACCTGGCGCAAGAAATGGGAAAACATTTGGGATCAAGTGAAATACTGCTCGAAGAAATGCAGGTCGGCCGCATGACCGAGATTTTTCAAGAACTTGCGGAAGCGAAAGAGACGATCAGTTTCAAGCCCACACGAACCCATGGCCTTAAAAGGCTGAAGCAGTTCGTGGGACGCGCCGGTCGCCACTATGCAGGTAAGCGGAACTACGATTTTGGGACCGATCAGCGCAGCAATGTATCGGGTTTGTCACCTTGGCTGCGCCACCGCTTGATAACTGAACAAGAGGTACTGGCAACTGTACTAGCGTCCCATAATTCCGACGCGGCGGAGAAGTTCGTGCAAGAAGTGTTCTGGCGCACTTACTTCAAGGGCTGGCTGGAACAGCGGCCCAGCGTCTGGGCACATTATCAGCGGGATCTGTTGAACGCTTGTGAGAGGCTGGCAAATGATGCGGGCCTGGACAACCGTTTCAACGATGCAGTGAATGGCAATACCGGCATCGACTGTTTCGATCATTGGGCACGGGAACTGGTGACGACCGGCTACCTTCATAACCATGCGCGAATGTGGTTTGCATCCATCTGGATTTTTACACTCCGCATACCCTGGCAGCTTGGCGCGGACTTCTTTTTGCGGCATTTGCTGGATGGCGATCCCGCGTCGAACACGCTGAGTTGGCGGTGGGTTGGCGGATTGCACACGAAAGGCAAAACCTACCTCGCGCGTCCGGACAATATAGCCAAATACACCGACGGACGGTTTCAACCAAAAGGCCTCGCCAAATTTGCGGAACCTCTGACCGAGACAGCAGAACACCCGCTCATTCCGCTTTTGACGCCGCAAAAGCCCCCAGAGGGCCCTTACCTTATGCTGTTGATCGAGGATGATCTGTCCGCCGCGCGCTTAATGCCAACATCGCCTGCTGCCGCGATTGGACTTTTGGCGACGCGTGGCCGGTCTCCGAACCCGATTGCAGGCGCCGTTACGGATTTTGCCGAAGGCGCGATGAACAGCGCCCTGGAACCTCACGGAAAGCGCCTGCAATCCGCCGAGGACTGGAGTGGTCCGTTGATCGAGGCAGCACGGAATGCCGGTGTTAAAACCATTGCGACAGCCTATGCGCCTGTCGGTCCCACTCGGTCACGATTGGATCGTGCGGAACCCCTATTGAGGGACGCTGGCCTGTCTTTGAACCGGATAATACGACCTTACGACGCTTTGACATGGCCTCATGCAAAGGCCGGATTCTTTGGTCTTCGAAAGAAGATTCCGTCGCTTTTGGGCCAATTGAACCTGGCCAGCCAACCAAGGCCATAGCCCGTGTTCACTGCCGCTCTTCTGCTTCCCAATCAATTGTTTGCCCAACACCCGGGTCTGGTCGCCCGACCAGACATTGTTGTTCTTTTCGAAGACCCGTTGTTTTTTGGCGATGCGTGTTATCCGGCCAAGATGCACAAGCAAAAGCTGTGGCTGCACCGTGCCTCTATGGCGCGCTATCGCGATAGCTTGATCGCCAGAGGATTTGATGCAGCGATATGGCACTTTGAGCGGCAGCCGGGCGCATGCCTGCGTCTGTTTCAAAGCCTGCGTGACCGTGGTGTCAGCCAATTGATCATGGCTGATCCAGTAGATTTCATTGCCGAAAGACGAATACGGGCGGCGGCTTGCAAAACCTATATCACGCTGGATATCCTGCCATCGCCCGGCTTTTTGAACACTCAAGCTGACAATCTGGATTGGTCTGCCGGTCGCAAACGCTGGTTCATGGCAGAGTTCTACAAAAGTCAACGCCGCCGCTTGAATGTTTTGATGGAAGGCGATCAACCAACTGGCGGACAATGGAGCTTTGACGAGGAAAACCGCAAAAAAGTGCCCAAGGCGCTGTTGGGCAGCCTGCCTTGGATCGATTGGCCCGCCCATGACGCCGTTGATGAAGCCGCAAAAGCAAGTGTTCTTGCTGAGTTTCCAGATGTACTGGGCAGCTTGGATAAGTTGTATTATCCGACATCGCACAAAGCTGCGTCCGATTGGCTGGCACAGTTTCTGGAACGGCGGTTCAATCACTTTGGCGACTATGAAGATGCCATTGTTGAGGGCGAAAACTGGCTGTGGCATGCCGTTCTCACACCTGCTTTGAACATTGGGTTGCTGACACCAAGACAAGTTTTGGATACTGCCTTGGCGCATGCGGATCGCAAGGGCATTCCCCTGAATTCGGTAGAAGGTTTTATCCGCCAGATCATTGGCTGGCGTGAGTTTATGCGCGCGACCTATGAAAGCCTGGGTGTGCCAATGCGAACGACAAATCATTGGGGTCATCACCGCGCCATACCCCGCGCATTCTACGACGGAACCACTGGCATTGATCCGCTAGACGACACAATCAAAAGGGTGCTTGAGACAGGGTATTGCCACCATATTGAACGTCTCATGGTTCTGGGCGGTTTCATGTTTCTGTGCGAGATTGATCCGGACGATGTCTATCGCTGGTTTATGGAAATGTTCGTCGACAGCTATGATTGGGTTATGGTTCCCAATGCCTACGCGATGAGCCAGCATGCCGATGGCGGGTTGATCACCACCAAACCGTACTTTTCGGGTTCAAACTATGTTCGCAAAATGAGCCATTGGGGCAAGGGGCCCTGGGCCGATATATGGGACGGTCTATATTGGCGCTTTATCCTGAAACACAGCGATATACTGGCTGGCAATCCCCGCTGGGCGATGATGTGCCGTACGGCTGAGCGCATGTCGCCAGAGGTCAAAACCAAGCATGTATCGACGGCTGAAGCCTTTCTGGGACGGATGGAATGAGCATGAACTCTATAGTGGCGCATGACGGATATTGAGGTCGCGTCCAGTGATCAGCTTTGGGACTGGCTAAGCACGCATTTTGCCCAGCGTGAGAGCGTCCGACTGATCACGTGGAAGGCCGCACATCCACAGAAATATGTCAGTCGGGACGAGGTGCTGGATGCGCTTATTGCGCATGGTTGGATTGATGGAAGACGATTTACAGTCGACAAAGACCGGACGGCGCAACTTATCAGCCCGCGAAAACAACTAGCGTGGTCTAAAAGTTACAAGGACAGAGCAGAGCGCCTCAGGCAAAACGGCTTAATGCACCCCGCAGGAGAGGCTTCTATACAAGCCAGTAAAGCGTTCGGGCTTTGGAATTTTTTTGACGACGTCGATGCCCTGATCGTTCCAGATGATTTATCAGTTGAATTGGACCTAGAAAAATGGGAGCAATTGCCCCCGTCTTACCGACGCAACGTCCTGCGGTGGATTAAGGTCGCAAAGAACCCAACAACGCGCCAAAGGCGGATCAATAAGACGGTCGCAACCACGCACGCTGGTGAAAGAATGCAGCAAATGTAGCGCCGTCAGGTCTGTTCTGGGTTCCCAATCGGAGCTTGAGCTTTCGTATCGAAACGGAGCAATGCAGCCAAAATTATGGTTTAGATCAGCCGCCTCGGAAGTCGCCGTTTGCTTACGCAATGTACTTTCGTATTTGCAGAACCACAGTCCAAGTTCGAAGCCTACTCACCTGGAGGCTTGGCGGAGATGTCAATCATATAAGTGGACGTTGGTCGCGATGATGCGTTCGTCGGCTTGCGTCATGTTTTCTGAGTCTTGGCAGCGTTTGTTCTAGCACCCGTTTTCGTGGCGGCTTTCACAAAGCCTACCCGATTTAGCAAGAAAATTGATTGAAAATGAATGATGACGACACGGCAAATTTATGTGTTTACAATCGAGCAATAGTGAAAGTTCATTTCGCATTGCGACGTCTAAGAGAGGCTTATGAGTTTGTCATCAGCGTCTCTTTTGGTTGGCGAAATCCAGGTTTCACCAGATACCACGTCCGAAAAAACGAGCTGCGTGAGCCGGCCTGATGGATTTTGGCCTTATCTGCTGCGCAGAGCTGGTCCTTCGTATTCACTGCTAGTCAGGTAATTTCAGGTTGGAGGGTACGACATGGAATTACCAACACTGACCTACGAAATGATAGCCGTACTGAGTCTATTGTCTTTTACGGTCTTTCTTTTTGTTACCGAGATTATACGGATCGATGTTGCAGCAATTCTTGTAATGGTACTGCTTGGCGCACTGAGCTATCTGCCGGGGCTAGGTAATCTAGCCGATATCTCCAAGCTCTTTGAAGGTTTTTCCTCGAACGCCGTGATGTCCATCATCGCAGTAATGGTAATTGGGGCTGGGCTTGATAAGACTGGACTGATGTCAAAGGTCGCGGCCTTGATCCTCAAGAATGGTGGCACGACTGAGGCTCGGATAATTCCCATAATATCAACAACGGTTGGTGTCATAAGCTCCTTCATGCAGAACGTTGGAGCTGCTGCGCTTTTTCTGCCTGTTGTTAGCCGCATCTCGGCACGTACGGAAATCCCGATGAGTAGGTTGCTGATGCCTATGGGGTTTTGCGCAATACTGGGTGGTACGATCACCTTAGTCGGGTCGTCGCCTCTTATCCTGTTGAATGACCTGATTGTATCGGCAAATTCATCCCTTCCGGCTGACCAACAAATGGAGACATTTGGGTTGTTTTCAGTCACGCCTATCGGTGTGATGCTGGTGCTGACGGGGGTGCTTTACTTTGTGCTTTTTGGTCGTTGGGTCCTTCCAGCGCAGCGGGAGCGTGGAGAAGACGCAAGCTCGGCTCGGTCCATGCAGACCTATGTCGAAAACACCTACGGGCTTAGGGCCGATATGTTCGAAATACGTGTCCCTGAAGGCTCGATCATCATCGGGCAAACGCTTGCGGATTTAATGGTCGCCCATAACATGTACATTCTTGGCACATCCTATCGCGGCCACAAGGTCATCGCGCCGATGGCTGATACCAAGATCGAAGCCCCCGCGCGGCTTGCAGTACTTGGCCTGCGCCGGGTGGTTGCGCAACAGTTCGCTGAGCCTTACGGCTTAGAGATACTTCCCCAACTAGATGTCTTTGCGGATGATTTCGCCGCGACCCAATCGGGCGTGGCTGAGGTTGTTGTCCCGCCCGGTTCATCGGTTATTGGCCAAACTCCGATTGATCTGCGCCTGCGTCAGACACACGGTTTGTCTTTGTTAGCCATTCAGCGTGGTGAAGAAACACTGAGCCACGTTGAAACCGAAGATCATGCTGCAACGCATATCGGGCAAGTCCCTTTGCAGTCCGGTGATACGTGTGTGGTTCACGTGCAGTGGGACCGCCTGACACGGTTGAAGTCGGACAGGGATTTTGTCGTTGTAACTTCGGATTTTCCCCAGGAAGAGCTACGGCCACACAAGGTCGGATGGGCGCTCGCCTTCTTCCTAATAGCGTTAAGCTTAATTCTGTTCTCTGATCTGCGCTTGTCATTGTGCCTGTTGATCGGCGCTATTGGGATGGTATTGAGCCGGGTGCTCTCGATTGACGAAGCCTACGAGTCGATTAGTTGGAGTACAGTTTTTCTACTCGCTTCGCTGATCCCGTTGGGCCAGGCAGTTCAAAACACCGGCACAGCGGATTGGATTGCAGCGCATGTGTTGGCCCTCCTTCAAGGGTGGCCGATATGGTCGCTGCAAGCAGGAATCGCCGTTTTGGCAACGGCGTTTACGCTGGTCATGTCCAACGTAGGTGCAACTGTTCTGCTGGTGCCGCTAGCAGTTTCTATTGCCGTATCGGCGGGTGGTAACCCGGCTGTATTTGCTCTCACCGTGGCAATTTCAACGTCCAACTCGTTTTTGATCCCAACACACCAAGTGAACGCGTTGATCATGGGTCCAGCAGGCTACCGGGTGGTCGATTTCGTTCGCTCAGGTGGAATCATGACTCTCCTTTTCTTGGTTGTCTCAATGACCGGGCTTGCCCTTTTCTTCTGAGCCGCCTCTCGGCGGTCCGAACAGATGTGCTCTGCTTCAACTCAGGCGAACTCATAAATGAGGTTTTTGAGACCAAACTTTAGTGTTGGAGCAGAAGATCCGAGACCTTCGCAATGAGTACGTTTGCTGCGATGGAGCGAAGAAAAGCGTCGAACTCATACAATCATGAAGTCGATATACGCGGGAACTGGACCGATTTTGTTTTATCGATCATTGTTGCTTTGCCAAAACCGTCGGCATTTTTGGAGAGTTCTAAATGAGGTTTCTTCGTACACCGGACCATCGGTTTGACGGGCTGCCAGATTTTGCATTCGGCCCACACTATCTTGATGTGGATGATACCGAAGAGGGTCGTCTCCGAATGCACTATTTGGAAGAGGGACAGGCACAGGCACCGCCAGTATTGTTGATGCATGGAGAGCCGACCTGGTGCTTCTTGTATCGGCGCATGATTCCGTTATTCAAAGATGCGGGCCATCGAGTTCTGGCTCCTGATTTGATTGGGTTTGGACGGTCGGACAAGCCAACTGAGCGATCCGATTACACCTACCAACGCCATGTAGACTGGATGTCCGAGTGGTTGCGGAAAGTTGACCTGACGGGCATCACATTGGTTTGCCAGGACTGGGGCGGTCTCATAGGCTTGCGGTTGGTTGCGCGTATGCCCGAGCGGTTCTCACGTGTGGTTGTGGCGAACACGGCCTTGCCCACTGGTGACACACCCTTGGGCGAGGCATTTCTTTCATGGCGGGAATACTCACAATCTGTGCCTGAATTTAATTCGGGCCGGATCGTATTCGGCGGCACAACATCCAAGATTTCCGACGAAGAGGTTGCAGCCTACAACGCACCGTTCCCGGATTCACGCTATTTGGCAGGCGCTCGGCAGTTTCCAATGTTGGTGCCCGACAAACCTGACAACCCAGCTTCAGAAGCCAACCGAGCCACATGGGAAACCCTCAAGACTCTGAACACTCCGTTTCTGACTGTTTTTGGAGAAGACGATAGGGTCATGGCAGGAGTAGACAAAATGTTCCAAAAGTCGATCCCTGGGGCAGTTGGTCAAAATCATATCGTTGTGCCTAAAGCGGGGCATTTCATTCAAGAAGATGCTGGCACGGAACTAGCACACGCGACCTTGAGATTCATTGAGCAAACCTAGCGGCTATCAGTTGCGGCAATCCGTCGGAATGTTCGCCTTTAAAAGATGTTCGACTTTGCAACAGTCCTCAACCAAAAAAGGCAGTTACTGAAGGTTCTCCTGAACCACGCCTTAGATGTTCCTCTTCGATTAAATTGATAGGACAGGCTTGAACAGCGCAGCCAATCGCAGAAGCGATTTTATGTCTTCCCTTGCGGCCTCAACTTACAACAAATTTGCGGCGCAAATGCTCAGCTAAGGCCGTTATGCGACGTGATTGGGCTCGGCTATTTTTGACGCCCGCAATGTGCGCTAGTTACATGTTTTCAATGCCACTTAGAACGGAAGCTGTCGCACGACGTTACCAGGCCCCAAAAGTGTTGGTTGGCGGAAAAAACCAATCTGACTGCCGAAATCAGCCTTCTCAAAAGCCCTTCTTAGGTGTGTGCGAGCGGTGTTTGTGGTCTTGTCGGTGGGCTACTGTGGAGGGATTGGTCGGCGCGTCACTCACGCGGCCGACAAGTTGATCAGTCGCCACGAAGAGTGCTTCGATCAAATGGAGCTCATTTAAGACGGGTTTATGCCTTGGGTCGGCTTTGATGTCGCCAGTATCGAGAAACAGCCCATTGTGGTAACCTCCTACCTTTAATTAGGGGGTTATTGTGATGGAATACTATGATCTCGGTAGCTACAGCCGAAAGATCACAACCTCGTCGGACGAAGCCCAGCTTTGGTTTGATCGTGGTTTGGCTTGGACTTACGCGTACAACCACGAAGAAGCGATTGTCTGCTTTCAGAATGCCGTGGCTGCGGATCCAAATTGCGCAATGGCGCACTGGGGCATCGCGTATTGCATTGGGCCGAACTACAACAAGCCCTGGGAAACATTCGAAGAAGACGAGAAGTCTGACTGTATCGCCTTGGCGAAAGCGTCAATCGAGGCTGCTGCGTCGTTAAAGGACCGGCTGACGCCTGTTGAACGCGCGCTCATCGAAGCCATTCCGGCTCGTTATCCAACCTCATCGGATATTGAGGATTTTAGCCCATGGAATGATGCATTCGCTGATGCGATGCGAAGGGTGCATGCTGAATTCAAACCGGATCTCGACGTTTGCGCCCTCCTGGCCGAGGCACTCATGAATCGGACCCCTTGGCAGCTTTGGGACTTGCCGACTGGGAAACCAGCGGATGGAGCCGACACACTTGAAGCCATAGCAGTCCTCGAAACTGCATTTGATACACTCCCCGGAGCATGGGAACACGCAGGGCTCCTGCACATGTACATTCACCTGATGGAAATGTCGCCAAATCCTGAGCGAGCCCTTCGCCATGGTGATGTGCTCAGCACGTTGGTGCCTGAAGCCGGGCACTTGCTTCACATGCCCACCCATATTGACGTCTTGTGTGGAGATTACATGAACGTTGTGTTGCGTAATCACAAAGCCATCTTGTCAGATCGAAAGTTCCTGGAACGCGAAGGCCCTGACAATTTCTATTCCGTTTACAGGTGTCATAACTACCACTTCAAAATCTACGGAGCGATGTTTTTGGGGCAGCCAACGGCGGCACTGGAAGCTGCTGATGAGCTTGTCGAAACTTTACCTTCAGAGACACTTCGGCCAATGGCTGATTGGTTCGAGGCGTTCATTCCTATGAAACAACATGTATTGATCAGGTTTGGACGCTGGCAGGCTATCCTTGATCAGGATTTACCTGAAGATGCGGAGCTCTACAGCGTCACTATCGCCATGATGCGGTATGCAAGGACGGTTGCCTTAGCCAACCTACACAGGGTCGCCGAAGCCGAGAGTGAAAAAGCCAAGTTCTATGATGCTCTGGCCAGAGTTCCTGAGACCCGAATGCTGTTCAACAACACATGCCGGGACATTCTGAAGGTCGCTGAGCAAATGATGCTGGGTGAGTTGGCCTATCACGCAGAAGAGTATGAGACGGCCTTTGACCACCTGCGAAAGTCAGTCGAGATCGACGACAACTTGCCATACGACGAGCCCTGGGGCTGGATGCAACCCACCCGTCATGCGCTGGGTGCTCTTCTTCTTGAACAGGGCCAGATGGAGGAAGCCGAAGCTGTTTACCGTGCAGACCTTGGCCTGGATGCAACGCTTAGCCGGGCCTGTCAGCATCCGGGCAACGTCTGGAGCCTGCATGGTTTGCACGAATGTCTCACCCGGCGCGGTGAAACGGTCGAAGCCGCCCACATTAAGCTACAACTGGACAAGGCCACTGCTCGCGCCGAGGTGCCGATCAAGGCATCGTGTTATTGCAGGCAGAAGGATTTAGCCGCCGAGTAATCACTGATCAACAGCAATGGCTGGGGCATTTGCGAGGCCCGCTTCTGCCGTTGATCGGGACTTGTTTAACTTCGTTGATGGCAACCGTCTGGGCGACCACAAGACTGCCAAACATCGCTTGGATGCCGTTTTGCGGTAAATCAGCCGCATGGTAGCATCGCGTAGGATTTGCAGTTGGGGGGGAACATGGTCTTAACATTCGCACAAATGGAAGCTCAGGAAATATCCAAAGCGAATCCGATTTCAGCAACTGACGCGCTGGCAGTACTGATCGAAGACCCCAACGCACTTGTGGTGGACGTGAGGGATAGCGCTGAAATGGCGGCCACAGGTATCAGCCCCAGAGCAATTCCGGCTCCTGGTCGCGCCGTCGCTTGGATGGCAGACCTTGAAAGTGAATACAGATCTCAAGAGTTACAGGATCGTGGAAGGCGAATTTTTACCACCTGTGGCGGCGCTCCTAGTTACCGAGGCGCAGCAGCGGCAAATGTATTGACTGCGATGGGTTTTCAAAACGTGCAGTTCATCGATGGAGGGATGGCGGCTCTGATCGCAGCTGGCTCCTCCACAAAGCAGCCTTAAGAAACGGCGAAACCAACGGTCTTGAGCAAACAGAGCAGAGGGGTAAATAGATACGTCTCAGCTTCCAGAGTTGTGTCTCGATACGACTTGCGACTGAGATTTAAGCCAGTTGACGAAAACCTTAGCCTCGGGGCGCTGAAATTCTGCCTGCGTCTGGATGTAATAGACGCCGAAGAGAGGCTCAGAGAACAATTCAATCATCCGACCAGATGATAGATCGTCCTCGAAAAAAGCTCTGGCGGTATACGTGATACCGTCACCCCGGCGAACCGCAGTCATGATCAGGTTCCCCGGCATGTGATTTATGGTCAATGGTTCGGCAGGAACAACCCCGTGATAGATGAACCAGTCAGCCGCCTCGTTGGTGCCCAGTTCCTGCAACCAGGGCAGCTTCGTTAAAGAGGCCGGGTCACGCAGATCTTGGCCTCCCACCAGTGAAGGTGCCCCGATCACGACCATGTCGGAAACAAGGACAGTATCCTCTTCTTTTCTCGGCATGCGTCTGTCGTGATACCGAATGGCGACATCGATGCCACCTGGTCTTATCTGAACCAGTTCCGAAGTTGGGTTCAGCATCAAAGTGATCTCTGGATGTTCACGTTGAAACTCTGCCATTCTCGGCAATAGCCACTCCACCGCGAATGCGGGTGACATGGTCACTTGAACGGGACGCTGCGCTGTGTGTTCTGCCAGTCGCTCGACACCCCTTCCAATGATTTCAAAGCCGATACCCAGTTCACGTGAAAGAATGATGCCTGGCTCGGTCAGCTCAATGCTGCGCCCACGTCTGGCAACGAGAGCTACACCCAAATGCCTTTCCAACGATTTCACCTGCTGGCTGACAGCCGCTTGGGTCACGTTCAAGCGTTCAGCAGCCACGGTGTAACTCCCTGCTTCCGCAACCGCTGAGAAAGCGCGCAAAGCGTTCATTGGGGGAAGGTGCAACCAATCCATACCGTAGTTTTTCTAAAGTTTTGTTAGACTATTTGAGTCGCATGATATCGGGATTCTTGACATTATTCACAGTAAAATCTGTTCTTAAATCATGGGGTATTAGAGCAGATGCCTCATTATCGATGTAAACCTAGCCGCACGTCATGAGAGCTTGATACGATGAAAAAACTTCAAGGTGGATGTTACTGTGGTGCTGTTCGATACCAGTTAGCAACCCCACCAGCTTGGTCGGGTCATTGCCATTGCCGTTCATGCCAAATGGCCCTTGGCGGTGCCTTTGTAACTTGGGCTAAAGTAGCAGCGGAAGACTTCGCAGTTATCAAAGGCGAAATCCAACACATTGAGAAAACTCCGGGTATTCGCCGCGGGTTTTGTCGGGACTGTGGAACGACGTTGACCTATGCCGCCCTAAATGAAGTTGAGGGCCAAGACTGGAGCGCTGATGCGTGGTTTTCTGCTGTGACGTTGGACGACCCATCGATTGCGCAACCCAAGGCCCACATCTTCGTGTCACATCAGCAGCCATGGATAAAACTCGACGACGGGCTGCCGACGTTTCCTGAGTTCTAACCAACTTTCCGAGCGAACGGAGGAGAAAGCGATGAACACTGTTTATTCATATGCCTGCAAGGATTGCGAGGGCATGGAGGCCTGCCCAGGGAAAGTGGTTGCTGCGACCAAGGATGAAGTCTGGAAGCTCATGGAACTTCACGCGGTGGTTGCCCATGGGGAAGACCCCAGCTCGTGGGACGCCGACACTCGAAAATACCTGGAAACACTAATTAAGCCAGCGTGAACGAATAAGCCAAGCTTCCAATTTCTGCAGATAATCGGCCATAATTTTCGGCTTGGTTTGCTTAATCGCAAAGGGCAGCTTTCGTCTGCTTATCGGAAACTGCCAGGCCCAATTGCGAATGTCCGGTTCTGGTTGCGAGCGGCTTACTTGGTTCACCGCAGCGAAAAGGCGACACCGAGCGCGCTCTGACCGATAGTGCACCGCGCGCAAACGTCAGCTCTTCGGAACGTGGCCAAAGCCGCGCCGAAATCAAAGGTGGTTTTATCAAGGCATTGTGCGCTGGAATTTTCAATGACTTTGGTGATCGCTTGTTTAGTGCCAAAAACGATCGTTTTTGCCACACAGGTTTTGGCAAGAGGTTTTTGCCACGCAGCGAATGCGATCAGCTGTAAGCACGACAATCCGGTACACGAATGTCAGAATAAGCAGAACAGCCCAGACCGCGTTCAGCGTTGGCATAAAACCAAGCGGCCCAGAGCAGGAATTTTTGAAGTCTTATCAGGTGCCGCAAGCCACAATCGGGGTATTGGAAGCTATGCAAGAGTAGATCCCTCATCTTTGACTTGGACGAAAATAGATGATCTCTAGAACCCTTGATACTAAAGTCGTGGGGAAACCACTGTGTTCTATGTTCCAGAAACAGCCCAACCCGGCTTGAGCCGAACAGCCCTTGGCGTCTGTGCCTTTTGCGCGATGGTGAACAGAAATCCGGCCTATCGCGATGTCTTTTACGATCCATTTGCAGAGCGGCTTTTTGCCGAGGGGGCAGTCGACGGTCAGCGAATTCTTGACCGGTTGACTGACTGGCCATCCGTGCTCACTTTCGCAGACGAAAATGGTATCGCCCGGCGACTTGTCGCCTCCGTTTTGTGGCGTAAGACGTTTATGCAGAGCCTGGCCGAACAAGCTGTGGCCGACGGTGCGCGACAAATCGTGGTCCTTGGTTCCGGACTTGACACAATTGGGCTGCGCTTGTCCGGCAGCCACAGCCAAGTCCCTGTTTTTGAAGTTGATCGGCCTGAAACGATAGACGCCAAACGCTTGCTGATTTCCCGAAACTTTGGTGTTCCGCCGAGTATCCGCTATACCGCAGTGGATTTTGCACGTGAGACGACATTGAATAAACTTTTGGAACTCGGCTATGACCACAATGCCGGAACCGTATTTATCGCCGAAGTCTCGCTGGAGTATGTCCCGCCTGCTGAGGTCGCTGAAGTCTATCAGATGGTGAAATCCAACCGGTCGCGTGCGACCCGGTTTCTGACAAGTTTTGCGTCTACCGCAAGTGTTTCCCAGTCGATGGGCGAAAGCGACGATATCGGAAATGCTGTTGCGGGTGCGGGAGAACCGTTCCTGTTCAATGTGGCTCCCGACGAGGTATCCGACTTTGCTACTGAGCAGAGCTTTTCCGTGCTTGATCACCTTTATGGCAGCGCGCGTATCGGAGACTACGTGAAAGCGCTGGGGCTCAGCATTGATTCATTGGACTTTCCCATTGAACAGCTCGACGCCTCTTCGTTTTCTCTCTGCCAATTAAAACCCCATTGGGTTCTTTGATACAGCACAGTTTGAAGGTTGTTTCATATAGTTTTAGGACGTGTTTCAATCCCTTTGATATCGCTATTTGATAGGCTCACCAGACGTTCCAAACGATGCGAAGAGCGGCAGCAATGCCCGCATCTCGCAAGTCACCACGCTTGGGCTTAAAGGTCTGCTTTGGGTTTCGGGTGGCCAATTATGACCACCGCGTAGAACGGCAGAACTGAGCTGATCCCGTGGAAAAACAATGTGTTGCTGGTGCCGAGAGCGGCGTTCTGGAGGCGGCACAAACGCCTTTCTGATCAGGCTTTGAGTGTTTGCTGCGGTGCGGGAAAGATCTTGGCCAGTGTGCGAAGGTTTTGGGCTGTGGCGGCGAGCAGAATTTCATCGTTTGCGCCGCATGGGCCGCGTAACCGGGGGCGTCCCGGACCAAGAATGCGCTTTAGGTGGGCGAAGAGCATCTCGAATTTATTTCGAAGCTTCATCGAGATGTCGAATTCGCGGGTCTTGGCGATGTCGCGTGCCAACTTCCGGGCATCTTCTGTTTATTATCGACAGTGGATTTGGATAAGGGGCTGAAAGCAACCTTGCGAGAGGCAAACGCCCACTACGGGGGGTTGGATTGACCCCGCGGGCTGCCGGTTCTCCTTCGGATCGGCTGGCCATATTGCTTTTGAAATGCCCTGCGCAGCCCCGAGCCTGAAGAAAAGCCGCAGCGCAGGGCGATTTCCTCGATGCTCAGCCGGGTGTGTGTGCTCAGATCACGCGCACGTGTCAGGCGCATGGCCTGGTAGTGCTGTCCAGGGGACACTCCGAGTTCTTGGTGGAACAGCCGCGCCAGACTGCGTTCAGACATGTTGGCGCAGGCCGCAAGCTCGGCCAGAGGCAGGGGTTTTTCCAGCGTGTCAGCCATCCTGGCGGACAGCATACGCAGCTTCTCGGAGCCGAAGGCGCGGAGCCCATGCAGCGCGGAGCCGGAAAGTTGCGCAGTTGTGTTGTCCTGCAGGAACATGGCCGCCGCCTCTTGCGCAGCGGCGGCCCCGAAGTGGCCAGTAATAAATTCCAGAATCAGATCAAGCGCGGTTGCCGCACTGCCACAGGTCCAAAACCGCCCATCTTGCACAAACCGGTCAGGTGATACCGCAGTGGCCAGAAAGCTTTCAGAAAACTCGTCAAAGAGCTGCCAGTGAATGGTTGCCCGTCGACCGTTAAGCAACCCCAAGGTTGCCATCAGCCATGCGCCAGTGTCTGCTCCGATCACCACTCCTGACCGCAGCAGAGGGCGCAGCTGCCGTGAGAGTTGTTTTTCTGCGGCCTCTTTGCGGAAGTCATCCCCGCCTACGATTAGCGTCAGGTTGGCCGCTTCCATGTGTTTAAGGTAGTCGTCTGGCGCAACCCGAATGCCGCTTGAGCTGGTCACAGGCGCGTCATTCACCGTCAGAATTGTCCACCGGATGTCTGACCCACCGCTGTCGCGCACAACACGCAGAGGTTCCAGCAGGCAGGCAAGGACGATGTTGGAGAACCGCTCCGACAAAAGAACTGTGATGGTGAGTGGAGCCATCTTGGCAGAATCCGCGCGTTTTTTGGCAATATTGGTTCGGCGGCTTCGGAAACGCAATCGTAACGTCAGTTCAGTGCTCGAAGCCCGACAAGGAGATAGGTTGATATGACGACACGGCCCCTTGACCACATCCGTGTGCTTGATTTTGGCCAATATCTGGCTGGTCCCTTGGTCGGCATGATGTTGGCCGATATGGGGGCTAACGTGATCCGCATCGACCCGCCCGGTGGGCCGCGGCTGAAGGACCCCGCCACCGACATGCTGTCGCGGGGGAAAACTGCGGTGACTTTGGATCTGAAAACCGAGGCGGGCCTGAGGACGGCACGCGAACTGGTCGCGCGCGCTGATGTGGTGATCGAAAACTTCCGACCCGGTGTGATGGAGCGGTTGGGTCTGGGGCCTGAGGCACTGCGCGAAATCAACCCGCGCATCGTGTCGCTGTCCTTGCCAGGCTTCGCCTCGACAGACCCGGCTCTGGCAGATCTGCCAGCCTGGGAGGCCGTAATCGCTGCGCGTACTGGGCAGTTCACCGATATGGGCCTGAACCGGCGATTGATGGGGATCAACCCGTCCTTTACTCCGCTGACGCTTGCTTCGGCTTATGGGGCGGCATTCGGCGCAATGGCGGTTCAATTTGCGCTGCTTGCCCGGAACCGCAATGGAGGAGAGCACATTGAGGTTCCGCTGGCCTCTTCGCTGCTGGAGGGGTTGGTCTATAACTGTGAACAGATCGAGGATTACCCCGAACGTTACAAATCCCCGCGTGAAGTAGAGCTTTACCGGCGTGCGGCCGAAGGTCTGCCCATGGACCTCAGCTTTGGTGAGTTGGAAGAGTTCCTGGATCCGTTCTACCGCACTTATACCTGCGCGGACGGGCGTGGGTTCTATGTCGTGGCGGGCAGCGTCAAAACACATCCACGTCGTGTGTTGGAGACGCTGGGCCTGAAAGAACTGGCGGATGAGTTGCCTGATTTCGATGCTTATCTGGATACGGCGGACTGGCCGGATGACTGGTCCCTGCGCAACTACCCCGTTGGCGACCGGGACCGGGCGCGCGTGTCAGCAGCCATGATGGCTGCGTTTCTGACCAAGCCCTCGCAAGAATGGGAGGTCCTGTTTGGCGCGGCCAAGGCGCCAGCCACGGCGCAACGATTTACCAGGGAATGGCTGGCGGATCCTCATGCGCTGGCCTCAGGTTTGGTGCTGGAGGTCGACGACCCGCGCCATGGTGCCATGCGGCAGTTGGGGAACGTAGCGTGGTTGGCCGGAGATGAGGGTGCCTTGGTCAAACGTCCGGGGCCGGATTCAGATAGCGCCCCTTTGACCGACATCCTGGCTGAGGCTCCCCGGACGGGAAAAACCGGCGACAGCGCGGGAGGCTGGCTCGACGGGTTGAAGGTGCTGGACCTGACCAACGTAATCGCCGGTCCGACCATCGGATCGACCCTGGCCCGCTTCGGAGCGCAAGTGACGTCCGTGCAGCCGGTGGAACCTTCGGTTGATCCCTGGAACACTGTCGTTTTCGGTTTGCATGCGCATCGCGGCAAGGAAAGTGTCCTGTTGAACCTGCGCTCAGAGGATGGGCAGGTGGCCTTGCGCAAACTGATCAAGAGATCAGACGTGATCACCATGAACGGCACTGACGAACAGCGCGATGCCTTGGGCTTGGGTGAAACGCAGCTTGCAGCCATCAACCCGCGCCTGATCCTGGTACAGCTTGACGCCTTTGGCGGTCCCGCACGCGGTCCGAAATCTGATCACCTGGGTTACGATGACCTGGCACAGGCCGCGACCGGGGTCATGGTGCGTTTTGGCGGTGGTATGCAAACGCCTGAAGAACACGCGCACTTCGGGACCATCGACGTATTGACCGGGTTCTGTGCCTGCGTAGCTCTGGGGGCGGCACTTCTGCGGCTTGAAAAGACCGGCAAAGGCGGCATTGCCCGTGCTGCGCTGGCCGGTGCGGGAAATCTAATACAGGCGCAATTGATGTACGATTTTGACGGCCGTGCCCCTTTTGATGAACCTTCAGGACGCGAGGCCTTGGGCTGGGGTCCGTTTTATCACTGCTACCGGGCTGCAGATGATTGGATGTTTTTTGCGGCCCCCACCGAGGAACGACGCGCGCTGATGCGCGTGCCGGAACTGGCTGACCTGGCCAAGATACCTGAAGAAGAAATGGTTGCAGCACTTTCAGACCGGTTCGCAATTCACGACGCGGCTCACTGGGCGCAGGCTTTTGCCGGAAGTTCTGCCACAGCAATGCCGTTGGGATCGCTGCATGAAACCCGCGATGCGGTTTTGCAGCCTGAGAGTGAGGGGCAAATCGACCTGGCGGGGAATACCTTTAGCGTGATCCGACACGACCAACATCCGATGGGCCGCTGGTGTGATCTGGTGGCGCCAAATGCGGTTCGTCCTGCGCGCGCGGCGATCGCGATCCCTGGGCCAATGCCCAAATACGGATCCGACACACGTCGGATTCTGAACGAAATCGGCTTCTCTGGCGACCAGATCAAGGCAATGATCACTGCTGGAACGGCAAGCGAAAGCTGGTCCGAAAAATATCTGCCGGAATAGGATGGTGAGATGACACGCTCGGAAAGGCCAGGCCCTGCCACGACGCCCCGCACGCGGGCCAAGGCGCGGCATATCCTGGACAACTACTATATCGGTCCGGCGCGCGATGACGCAGTGCTTGAGATCTGGGGGTATACCGACCGGATGACCTATGCCCCAGGTGACACAGTGACGTTGCGGGTGTCGACCACCGCGGCGCAGTGGAACGTGGAGATGGGACGCGACGGACTGCGTTATGAACCGCTGCTGTCCGAAACCGGGCTAACTGGCGTGCATCAGGACACGCCCGTCGAGTGTTCCGTCAGCGGTTGCGGGTGGGAAGGTTCCTATGACTTCACCATTCCGGAAGGCTGGCGCGAGGGCGGCTATCTGGTCACACTCAGCGCAGAACGCGATGGAGACCGGGTTGAAGAACATCACCTGTTCCTGCTGCGCCGCGCGGCCGAAAGACCCCCGGCGCCGTACCTGCTGGTCTGCGCAACAGGCACTTGGCTGGCCTATAACTGCTGGGGTGGCTCGAACCATTACGAAGGAATCAACGGGCCCGAAGGCAATGAATTCTCACCGGTCGTTTCCACCCAGCGCCCGTGGACGCGGGGGTTCTGCAAACTGCCCGAAGGCGCCCCCCGCGCGGTGCCCGAGGCTCCGCATGTGCCCGGCGGCATGGTGCGATATCCCTACATGGAATGGGCCTATGCCTATGGCTATTCCAAGAAATACGCTTCCGCCGGCTGGGCCAGTTACGAACGCCATTTCGCGCGCTGGGCCGAGGCGCAGGGTTTCGAACTGGACTATGCGGCCCAACATGACCTCGACGCTGATCCAGAGCTACTCAGCCGCTACAAATGCGTGATTTTCGTGGGTCACGACGAATACTGGTCCGCCAATATGCGTCATGCGGTCGACGCCTATGTTGATGCAGGCGGACGGGTCGCGCGGTTTGGTGGCAACTTCCTGTGGCAAACCCGGATCGAGGACGAAGGCCGCACCCAGATTTGCTACAAATACAACGCCGAACGCGATCCTCTGATCGGAACCGATCAGGCGCATCTGGTCACAACGGCGTGGGAGGTGGACCCGGTGAACTGGCCAGGAGCCCAGACTTTCGGCGCAAACGGGCTGAAAGGCGTCTATGCCGGCCTGGGCCGCTGCGTCGGCCAGGGCAGTGGTGGTTTCACGGTCTACCAGCCCGAACATTGGGCGTTCCAGGACACGCAGTTGGGTTATGGCGATCAGCTGGGCGCGGCCTCTCGCATCTTTGGCTACGAAGTCGACGGGGTGGACTACCGGATGGAGGACGGCTTGCCCTTTCCCACCGGCAGCGACGGGGCGGACCTGGCAATCCAGATACTGGCCCTTGGGCTCGCCACCAATGTGGAACCCGCGCATGGGGTGTGGGGCGAAACAGTCTATATCGGCGACGACGACGCGCAGTTCAAAGCGCAGACCCTTTTTGGCGAGATCACACAGGACTCGTTGGACCGTAGCACCCGCGGTAACGGCGTGATCCTGCATTGGGCGCGCGGCGAGGGAGAGATTTTCAACGCCGCCACCTGTGAATGGGTCATGGGCCTCACCCGGCGGGACTGGCAGGTCGAACAGATCACCCGGAACGTGTTGGAGCGGTTCAGGTCCTGAGCCTAAGGCCGAACCATCAACTCTTCCGCCTGACCCGCAACCCAATCGACGAAGGCCTTGGCCTGCAGTCTGGCGCCAGAATTCACCTGCAGAAATAGCCCCGGTTCGAACTGATCGATTGCGCTCCGACGCCGTCAAGCCGCCACTGATCAAGGAACTTGTCAATAAAGGGAAAAAGCCGATGGCGATGCCCCGTCTGTAACCCGCCGCCTCCAGAACCATATGGGGTTTGTGAGCACTTCGCCGTGCTCGGTAAAGTCGGTCGAAGCGCCGACCGCGTTCAGCCAGTGACGCCAGGTCGAGCGGTCGCGTTAATGGATGTGCGGAAGCGCCTCTTTCCAGAACGCCTCGCCGATCTGGGCGCCAAGCGCAGCGACCGGATTGGCCTTGGTGTCAAACAGCGGCTTGGCGTCTTCCAGCGCGGTTATCCGATGGCTGACCGCCGATGTCGTCGCGTTCAGCCCCTGGGTAGCGCGCAAAAAGCTCAGGCTTTCAGCGGCGTCGTGGAAATAGACCAGCGCGCCCAGATAAGAGAGGCCTTTTAGATCGGGTAGCACGTGCGCTCTATAGATGAGTTTGGCTCAACCACCTGTGTTGAATTGGAATTTGTCAAACAAATTCTAACGGGACCTTGTGGTGGGCAGGAAACCCACAGGGAACAGAGCCACATGCCGCGGCTTGCGGCACAGAATCCGGGGTGGGGTCATTTCTGTTCTCTTGGCGAGGCATTGCCCCCGTCCCCACTTGGCTGATGTCAGAGCGCGTTTGAAATGGGATAGAGTCAAAATCGCGACTCCAGAGGTCAGCGACAAAAACTCTTGCGAAAACAACACCTACAAAAGAAACAACCAAAGGCTTCAAAGAACAAACTTGCAATCGCGTGCCCCGTCGTAGTCACCTAGGGCATGGGTTTTGGAGGATGTCGATGGCGCCGTGGAAATTCGTGGTTTATCTATTCTGCACGGTTGCACTGGTCGCTTGTGCCCCCAAAACACGTACATATGAAAAGACAGTGACGGCTTCGCTGCCAGCGAGTGCAAATACAACTTTGGGACAGGCAGCCAACCGGCTTGGCGACCCCAAAGACGGTCGGTCGGGTGTCAAGCTAATCAGTGATGGGGAAGAAGCGCTTGTCTCTCGGCTGTTGATGGCCGCTGCAGCCGAGCGAACAATTGACGCACAATATTACCTTCTGCACGACGACCCCACGGGCCATCTATTCGCAGCCAGTCTATTGCAGGCAGCAGATCGGGGTGTTCGTGTCCGGCTTCTGCTGGATGACATGGATACGTCCAGCTATGACGCGATGACCGCCGCTTTGGACAACCACAAGAACATAGAGATCAGGCTGTTCAACCCGTTTTGGAGGGATCAAAGCCTGCTGATTGCAGGGCTGACAGATTTCAAACGCATCAATCGCAGAATGCACAACAAGTCCATGACAGCTGACAACGTGTTTACAATAGTGGGTGGAAGAAACATCGGTGCCGAGTATTTTCTGGCACGGAAGGAAATGAACTACGCAGATTTGGACGTACTGGCAGCAGGTCCTGTTGTAAGTGAGGTATCCCGTAGTTTCGATGCGTATTGGAACAGCGAGTTCGCCGTTCCTGCGCATGTGGTCGTTGGTGAACCTGAAGAATTTGATCTTGGCGATGCGCGCCGCATGTTGAATGAACTGGTCGAGAAAGCGAAGCAAACGCAGTACGGCGCGGCCCTCAGAAAGTCAGCAAAAGAGAATTTTGCGGACGGAGCCCTATCATTGGATTGGTTGCCCGCAAAACTGTATGCTGATCCGCCTTCAAAAGCCGCAGGTCTCGAGAACTCAGATCCAATTCTTGCGTCTCAACTGCTTCCGTATTTCGAGAATGCCAGCAGTGAGGTGAATATCGTGTCCGCGTATTTCGTGCCGCGCAACAACGGTGTGAAATGGCTGACCGAACTAGAAAGCCGCGGTGTCGACGTAAAGGTCGTAACCAATTCCCTGGCATCTAACGATGTCGCACCCGTTTATGCGCACTATGCCAAAAAACGCCGAGCACTATTACGCGGTGGAGTAGAACTCTACGAGCTACGGCCTGACGCCTATCAGGTTCAACGCCGCGGTATCAACTGGGCTGAGTCCAGGTCAGGCTTACATTCCAAGGCATTCGCAGTTGATGACCGTTACTTGTTTGTGGGATCGTTCAACTGGGATCCGCGTTCTGTCAACATAAACACGGAAATGGGAATTCTGATAGATTCGCCAACCTTGACCACGCAAACCATGGGTGTTTTGGACGAGGCGCTACCCGCATACACTTATAACGTGACGCTAGAGCAAGCTGGTCAACTAAAATGGACGACAAGAGGAGAGGATGGCAACGTTCTCGAATATCGATCAGAGCCGACGGGGTCGGCCTGGGATCATATAGTCGCCGGATTTCTAAGTATTTTACCAATCGGGTCTCAGCTTTAGGTTTTTCAATAGATACTCTGACGGCTTGCCGACGTAATTGGGGAAGCGGCTGCACTTGAAAAGGTTTTACCGTGAAGGATTTCAACCACTATGCGGGTGAAGCTGGCGAGAGCCATCGGCAAGATGTCGAAGCCAAAAACGAAAGGTGGCGCTTTGCTCTATCCGCTCAGGCAATCGAATTTTCAGAACCTGCATCCTACAAGAACGCGATGTTCTTGAGAATAAAGTCTGCATGGAATGAACCATTCCGCGCAATGCCAGCCCCAAAAAGACGGCCGAGTCTTACAGTGCCGATCCGCGTGAGCGCGAATGAAAGCGTGCCCCGTGACATCATAACAGGCGACGTTTGATGGACATTGTTCTTGTAACAACAGTGGTTGCTTCGCTTTTCGTGGTTATCGGTCTTGCCGAGCCAGTTGCGGCACGCTTTCAAATTCCATACAGCGTCGTTCTTGCGGTTCTTGGCATCATAATTGGTGTTGCCGCGACCTTTTTCCTTAAGACTGATCTGACGGAAGTGATGAACCCGGTGGCGGAAGCAATCCTCGGGTTCCCAATCCGCGCGAATGTGTTTCTTTACATTTTTTTGCCCACGCTACTCTTTCAGGCGACGTTGGGTATGAACTTGCGACGTATGCTGGACGACTGGGTGCCGATACTCGTTCTGGCTATTGTCGCGGTATTTGTGGCGACATTCACCGTTGGGTTTGCTCTTGCGGCAGTTAGTTCCCTTCCTACCGTTGCTTGCCTGCTGCTGGGCGCCATCATTTCAACGACGGACCCATCGGCGGTTGTTAGCATCTTTCGCTCGATTGCCGCCCCGCAAAGACTGGCGCGAATAATCGAAGGCGAGAGCCTTTTGAACGATGCAGCCGCAATCGCCCTATTTGGACTGTTCATAGGATTCGTCATGGTCGGCGCGCCCGACCCGCGACCGCAAGATGCTTTGGTTCAGTTTCCACTACTTTTGGTTGGGGGGGCTGTGACAGGATGGGTTCTCGCGCGTTCCAGCTTATGGTTGATGAACTTGATTGAAGGTTTCGAGCTCGCTCAAATCTCGATCTCCATTGCCTTACCTTATCTGGCATATGTCATTGCCGAGCAGAGTGTCGGCGCGTCGGGTGTAATAGCGGTTGTTGTGTCTGGGATCACATTGAACCTATCTGCGCCCGGCCGCCTGACCCCCCAAGCTTGGGCAAGCCTCACAGATGTATGGGACGTTCTTGCGCATTGGGCCGGAGCTTTGATCTTCATTTTGGCGGCGCTTTTAATCCCCAAACTGTTAAGCGGTGTTCAGTGGACGGACTTTGTGCTGATCTTGGTTGTGATTGTTGCCGCAGTTGCCGCGCGGGTCTTCATTCTGTTTGGTTTTCTGCCATTTTTGTCACTCGTACGTGTTTCACCACTTGTGGAACGTCCGTTTCGTTACGCAATACTCTGGGGCGGTATGCGAGGTGCGGTGACGCTGGCATTGGCGCTTGCTGTCACCGAGAACAATCAAGTCGCCGCCGAGACGCAACGCGCCGTTGGTATCCTCGCGACGGGTTTCACCCTATTTACCCTGATCGTTCAAGGGCCGACTCTCAGGCCCTTCATACGTCGCCTTGGGCTCGATAAGCTTTCATCAGTAGACGAAGCCTTGTCCCGCCAGGTTGTTGCTGTGTCGCTCCAGACAGTTCGGGAAGATGTGGAAAAAACAACTGCGAGCTACGAACTGAACCCGGAAATCATCAGGGCTGAAGCTGTTCAGTTCGGGCAAAGACTGGAAACAGAGGTTCGCTCGGCCGAAGAGCGCAAAGACATTCTTGACCGGGACCGCGTAACCCTGGGCCTCCTTGCCCTGGCAGGAGCGGAACGAAATTTTGTTCTTAGCCACATGCGCGACAGATCACTTTCTATTCGACTGGCCGAAAAGGCGCTTCTGGATATTGACCGGCTTATTGAAGCAACACGCTTGCAGGGCCGCACGGGATACTTGCGAGCGGCACGTCGCACTGTGGACTACGGACGTTTGTTTCGCATTGCCGCTTTTTTAAACAACAAGCTCCGGCTGCAAACACCACTTGCCCGTGTGACCGCGCACCGTTTTGAGGTCTTGCTTGCACAACGCCTCGTTCTGCGGGACGTTTATCGGTTTTTAGAACGACGCATTCGCCGAATACATGGGCGAAGGGTGACGGACATTCTAAGGGAGCTTGTTGATCGGCGCGCAGAATATGTCGATACAGCTCTTGACGGCCTTCAGCTTCAGTACCCGGGTTTTGCAGAAGAAGTTCAGCGTCGTTTCATTCGCCGAATTGCTCTGCGGCTGGAAGAACGAGAGTACACCGAAATGTTCGATGAAGGGCTCATAGGTGCAGAACTCTATTCCGTACTCTTGAATGATGTTTCCGCGAAACGTGCAAAGGAAGAAGAACGCCCAAGGATCGACATTGCACCGCGGGCCACCGAGCTTGTAAAACAATTGCCCGTATTCTCAGACGTGGATCCCGCGAGGCTTAGAAAGCTCGTCCGCGCTTTGAAGACGCGCTATGTTGAGGCAGGCGAAGTTGTCATCCAAAAAAACGCTCCGGCGCGAAGCGTGTACTTCATTGCGTCAGGAGCAGTTGAATTGGAGATGGGCGGCCAGAGTTGGCGGTTGGGTAGGGGTGAAATTTTTGGGCAAGCTGAATTATTGCTCCGCCAAAAACGCCGCGCCTCCGTCCAAGCGATTGTACCCACGACCTTATTGGTTTTGGATGAAGAAAAATTCCGGAGGCTTGTTAAGCGCAGTAAGGCGTTGCGCGAAGCCGTACTTTCGAGCGCCGCAAACCAAGGTGTCGAACTGGAAAAGCTTCTTGAGCCGAAGTAACGCCCAAGTTTTCGAATTGCACGAAGTCCTAGCTGATGACGCTTGGACAGGTCTCGATAGTTACCTGTCTGCTAAACCCGTGCCGGTGTGCTCATGGCGTTGCTTCATAAATTTTGAGTTCATTGAATAACGGAGTTCACCCACTGCGCTGCGCGAATGGTCAAAGCGCATGAATATCGATCGGATCAGAGAAACCTTTGATCCTGGTGCCACCAAATGTCTGCAACACGTCAGCCCCTTCCAAAAGATCGAAGGTTTCTTGATCAATCAACATCCGGCTTCCGGTTTTCTGCGTTTCTGCTTCCAGGCGCGCAGCAAGGTTTACGGTCGATCCGATACAAGTATACGTCGCCCGGTTGTCTGTCCCGGCATAGCCAGCGACGACTTCGCCGGTCGCTATTCCGATACCGATCTTTAGGTCGCTTTTTTCTTCTGCGCGCCGTTCGAGATTTAACATCTCGATCATGTTGTGCATTTCATGTCCTGCCGCCACTGCACTTTGCGCCGAGTTGGGCAGGGGCTGCGGAACTCCGAAAAGAGCCATCAACCCGTCACCCAGCATCAGGCTGACAATCCCGCCATTGCTGGTAACTGCCTCAAACATCAAGGTGTAAAAGGTGTTGAGCAGGTCAATCGTATCCTCAGGAGCGAGGTTTTCCGACAAGGTCGTAAAGCCGCGAATATCACAAAATAGAACCGAAGCATTGGCGCGCTTACCACCTATGGCAAAGCCAGATTCCTGTAGGTCTTGGGCCACCTCAGTTGTTGCAAAACGCTCTAGCAGTCGCTTTTGTTCGTCCCTGAGTCTTTTCTTTTCAAGGCCGCTGGAGACGCGCGCACTGAGAAGTGTCTTGTTGACTGGTTTCGGCAGGTAGTCTTCGGCACCCAATTCAATGCAGCGTACGACATTGTCGAGTCCCTCAACAGACGACGTCACGATCACTGGCAAATCCCGCAGTTCCGTGTCCGATTTGACAGCTTCAAGAACCTGGAAACCGTCCATTTCCGGCATCTCGATATCCAGCAAAAGCAAGTCAAATGGCTGACCAGACAACATCTCCATCGCCACTCGGCCGTTTTCCGCGACCGATGCTTGATGGCCCAAGAGCTCTACGCTGCGAGATAAAAGCAAGCGATTGACCTTGTTGTCGTCGACGATGAGCAAATGACCGGGGGCGTCAGACATCAATCAGGCTCCGTAAGGCAGTAGCGGCAGTGGCGAGGGCGGTCTCTAAAGCGGCAGCGTCTGTTAAGTCTCCGGCTTCGGGCAGTTCTCCCAGTTCGACTTTCCGGGCCAGTTCGGCAAGAGCCGTCGCACCGAACGTGTTGGCGTTCGACTTGATAGAATGTGCAGCACGGCGGTATCGGTCGGCATCGGCTTCGTCCGCGGCCGCTTTCAATTCGCCAATCATACTTGGCGCTTCGTCGAGAAAGGTGTTCACAAGCTCGGCTGCGAACTCTTCGCCTGTGGCGTCCTTTAGCTCCATGAAGATTTCATGATCAATCGGGCTTTCTGTCACGGATCACCTTCTTGTTCTGGGGCAATTTAAAAGGGTTTCGATGAGGACAGGTACGCGGATCGGTTTGGTGATATAGTCGTCCATCCCTGCTTCCAGACACATCTCACGGTCGCCCTGCATGGCGTTGGCGGTCATAGCGACTATGCGAGGACGGCTTCCATCCGGATGCGCTTTGTTGATACGGCGAGACGCTTCAAGCCCATCCATCTCGGGCATTTGCACATCCATGAAAACGACATCGTATGTCTGCCGGTTGACGCTTTCGACAGCCTCAGCACCGTTACTGGCCAAGTCAGCGCGATAGCCCATCTGTTCCAGCAGGCGGAGTGCAAGTTTCTGGTTCACCAAATTATCCTCAGCCAGCAAAATTCGCAGTGGATGGTGCGTTGCCATGTCCGGATCGGTTTGGGGTTTGTCCTGTGGTTTTGACGGCTTTACGCGCACCTTTTCAGTCGCGAACAGTGTGACCAGGGTATCGAACAGGTGTGATTGGCGCAAAGGTTTGGCAAGGTTGGCAGCAAAGAGCCCATTCTCCAAATCTATTTCGCGCGGGCCAAGTGAACTGAAAAGGATTAGTGGCAACCCCGGCTTCTTGGCGCGTATATGTTTGGCAAGCTCTACCCCATCCATTTCAGGCATATGCATGTCTAAAACCGCTAGATCGAACTCGACGCCTTCTTCAAGTATACTCAGCGCTTTTGACGGAGATGCACACGTCGTGGTCCGGGTGCCCCATTTCTCGGTTTGAAGAGACAGGATTTTGCGATTGGTGGCGTTGTCGTCGACCATCAAAATGCGTTTGCCTTCAAGTTCAGGCTGAGGGCCAACAAGATTGCGAGAAGACGGTTTAACTGGTTTTGCAGGTTTTGCCCGAATCTTGAAAACAAAGGTGGAACCGCTTCCTTCTCCTTTGCTTTCAGCCCACATGGTCCCTCCCATAAGTTCGGCGAGGCGTTTCGAGATCGCAAGACCCAGACCAGTGCCGCCATATTTGCGGGTCGTTGAACTGTCTGCCTGGCTGAAAGACTGAAATAGGCGGCTCATACCCTTTTTAGATAGGCCGATACCTGTGTCGCGGACTCTAAACGTCAGCTCCAGTGATCCGTTTACCTCGGCAGATTGCTCAACTGACAGAACCACTTCTCCGCTTTCGGTGAATTTCACTGCGTTAGAAAGAAGATTCAGCAATACTTGCCGCAATCTGGTCAGGTCCGCGCTGATCGCCTGGGGGAGTGAGTCATCGAACTCATAGGCCAAATCGAGTTGTTTCTCGGCAGCCTTGCCGCTGACTAAATCGAGCGCGTTTTCTATACATTCGCGCAGGTCGAACGGATGGTTCTCGATATCCATCTGTCCAGCTTCAATTTTCGAAAAATCGAGGATTTCGTTAATGATACCCAAAAGCGCATCGCCACTATCGCGGATCGTATTCGCATAGTCACTTTGCTCGGCATCCAGCTCTGTGTCCATCAACAGCCCGCTCATCCCGATTACGGCATTCATGGGAGTTCGAATTTCGTGGGACATTGTCGCCAGGAAAGCACTTTTTGCTTCGTTTGCTTCCTCTGCGGCCTTTCGCGCCTCTTCGGCCTCACGGAATAGGCGCACGTTCTCGATGGCAATTACCGCCTGATCCGCAAACGAGTACGCGAGGTCGATTTCATCTTTGGTGAAAGCCCCGGCTGTTTTCCGAGCGAACACCAACACGCCCAGACACGCTTTGCCTTTCATCAGGGGCAGCAACAAAGCGGCGCGAACGCCATGCCGATCATACGTAATCCGTTCGAATGGCGAGAGCTCGATCGTGTCCCAATCGGGCAGATGAAGCATCTTCTTGTGATGAAGAACCTGAGCAGGAAAGCTGGACATCGGATCCGGGTCGATCGGAAAACTTTGGTTGCCTTCAAGGGTGGCAACTCCTTCTGAACTGACCCTTGCGAGAACTTCGAACGTATTATCTTGCGCTGTCATGGCGGCTACCATGTCACAGGAAACCAGCCGTACGCCTGCCTCTGCAATGGCCTCGAAGACAGGTTTGATGTCGTCAGGAGATTGGCTGATCACCCGTAGAACGTCCGCACTCGCAGTCTGACGCGCCAAAGAAGCTTGAGTCTCGTTAAACAAGCGCACGTTTTCCAGCGCGATGATGGCCTGATCTGCAAAAGACTCGGCAATCGACACTTCGTCGTCCGTAAAAACCTTTGACGTCTTTCGAATAAATACCAAGTTGCCGAAACAGTCTTTCCCGCGCATCAAGGGCACCATCAAAGACGATTTAAAGCCCTTTTCGCGAAAGATTTTTTTGTCGCGCCGCGGTAATTCATCGTAGCGCCACTTTGGCATGTGCAGCGTCTTACCACTTTTGATCGACCAGGACGGTAAATTGTCCTCGGGATCAATCGGAAGCCGATCCGTCCACTTGACTTCTTCCACACCTTGAGGAGTTGCGACAGCGACCTGCCAAATCTCAGTTCTATTGGCTTGAATGGCAATAGCCAGGTCGCAGTCTATCAGCGTCGTTGCCAGTCCGACAATCTTCTCGAATACTGGTTTGGTATCGGTTGGGGATTCAGAAATAGCTCTGAGAACGTCCGCACTCGCGGTTTGGCGGGCAAGTGCAGTTTGCGTGTCATTGAAAAGCTGCGAGTTCTGAATGGCGATTATCGCTTGCGACGCAAAAGTTTCCATCTGCTTGATTTGCTTCTCGTCAAAAGCCGCGGGGGTTCTGCTCCCCATGCTGATGACACCAATTGTGTCGCCGTCACGTATCAACGGTACCGAAAGAACGGATCGATAACCGTCGAGGTTCGACTTAAGAACTGGATCATAATTGGGATCGGCCTGAGTATCTTCGACGTAATCGGCGTGCCCATACAACAGCGCCCGTGCAGTTGCAGATGTTTCCCCCGGTTCAAATGGGTGCATTTTGATAAAGTCGGTGAATGCGTCTGACACGTTGTGGCCAGCAAAGAAATGGTACTTGCCATCTTCAGGTTTCTTCAGCGCCACAAAAGCATCTTGAAGGCGGCAAATACGGGACGAAACGGCAAGCAACGCTTCCAATACCGGCTCTAAGGCGTCCGGAGATCGGGAAATAACTTCGAGTACTTCACTCGTGGCCTTTTGATACTCCAGCGATTCTTCAACTTCTGCCGTGCGCCTTTGCACTTCCTCGAAGAGCTGCGTGTTGTTGATAGCAATCAGGGCCTGGGACGCGAATGTTTCCAGAAGGTTGATCTGTTTGCCGCTAAATGCCGACGCCTGCCTGTGTGCCATAACAATAACACCAAGCGTGCGACCATTTTTGACAAGTGGGACCCCCAATGTAGTAAGGTAATCTCCTATCTCCGCAGCTTCTTTCCACGTGTAAGAGGCATCGTTCCGAGTATCCTCGATATAGACCGTTTCTCCATGCAACGCGGTTCGCCCTATACATGAACCTTCGTCAGGAGCTATTGGGTTGTTTGACAAGAAATCCAGGAACGCGTCGCTTACATTATGGGACACAACCACGCGATAAAGCCCATCGTCGGCATCTCGCATGGCAAAGAATGCATACTCTGGCGAGCAGATGCGCGACGATACCTCCAGGATTGCATCCAACACAGGCGGTAGATCGTTGGGTGACCGGGAGATGACATCAAGCACCTCAGATGTGGCTGTCTGGTACTTCAGTGTCTCTTCAACTTCGGCTGTACGGGCCTGAACTTCTTCGAACAGCTGAGTATTGTTGATCGCGATTACGGCCTGAGCCGCAAAAGTTTCTAAAAGGGCGATTTGCTTTGCATCAAACGGTGCGACTTTGTCGTGGCACAGGACTATCACTCCGACCACAGCTTTGCCCTTGATCAGTGGTACGCCCAGGAGCGAACGGTAATTCCCGATGCGCGCGGCCTCTTTCCATTTGTACTCGTCCGCCTCGGTATCCTTGTAATAGACTGTTTCGCCTCGTGCAGCTGTTTGACCAATGCCGCTCCCGTGTCCCGCTGGCACCGGGTTAGCTTTCATGAATTTCATGAAATCACTGTCAAAATCGAGCATGATATCAGTGTGATAAAGGCCATCTTCGGGATTCAGGAACGAAATAGCGGCGTATTTTGGTTCGCAGATTCGGCTTGCGACCCTCAGGATTTCTTCGAGCACCGGTCTCAGCTCGTCTGGAGATCGCGAGATGACCGACAACACGTCAGAGGTGGCGGTCTGGTATTCTAAGGCTTGCGTCACTTCGGCTGTCCGATCCTGCACTTCCCGGAACTGGCGGACGTTTTCCATTGCGATTACGGCTTGAGCCGCAAAGGTTTGGACCAGAGCCACATCGTCGTCTGAGAAAGGTGCAACTTCACGACGATAGAGCACGATCACTCCTAAACCGGTGCCGTTCTTCATCAACGGAACCGCCAGAACCGAGCGGGCTCCTTCAATCTCAACCATCTGAACCCGTTTTGGGTCACGATCCCTAAAGTAAAGAGGATCGTCCGCAATATCGTCCTGGCGAATGACCTCGCCATCGATCATTGGTTTGATCGCAATTAATTCAGTGCGTGTTAGCGGCTCTACAAAGTTTTTGAGCGCTTCGTCAAAATCGGTTCTTGCGCCAATATTGGCCGGGATCGTTGCGAGACCGCGTTCGTGATCAGCGACACATAAAAAGGCCAACGGCGCTTTGCACAAACGGCTGGAGTTTTTGAGAATGCTTTGGAATACAGGTCTTTCGTCATCGCGGCTGCGGCTGATGACTTCGAGGATTTCTCGCGATGCTTTTTCGCGCTCTAGCCGTTCCTGAACCTCTCGAAATTGGCGCGTATTTTCTATCGCTATGACTGCGTGTTTGGCGAACTCTTCGATGAATTGCACGTCGGGATCAGAAAATGGGCGGACCTCGCGGCGGCTAACCGCAATAGCACCGATCGCCTGTTCCCCCAGCATCAAGGGCACAACAACCCGTGACCTGATGCCTTCGATCTCGACCATAGTAACAGCCGTAGGATCACCCGAGCGGTAGAACTCGGTGTCGGCGATGTCCTCGACACGTACAACCTTGCAATTTCTTATCGCCGCCGCTGCCGTGACCGAACCATCAAGAGGCCACTCTTCTCCTAATTCAACGTCGGTTCTATCGTGCCCCCATGCACCGGCCAATTGAATGTGGGTTCCCGCAGCGTTGACCAAAACCAGCGCCGCCTGATCCGCGTCACAGATTTCCGTGGCCTGCTGAAGCACGGCTTCAAAGACTCGTGCGTCATTGTCACGGCTTTTGCTGATGACACTCAGTACCTCCTGCGTCGCCGTTTGCCGTTCCAATTGTGAGCGCAGCTCTTTCATTTGGCGGGTATTGTCGATTGCGATCACAGCCTGCGCCGCAAAGCCTTCGACCAAAGAAATCTCGCTGTCTGTAAAGGGCCGCACTTCCCGACGGTAAATCCCGATGACGCCTACAGGATCACCATTCGCAGACATCAAAGGAACCGTCAGAAACGATCGGACGCCTTCTTCATCAACCAATTGGCGGCGCCAACGATCCCCGTTGATGTAGTGGTCTGTCTGGCGCAAATCGACATTGTGAATGACCCGCGCTTCCCGCACGGCTTCGGCAATCTGTAAATTCGAATCCAAAGACCAACGATCCACGCCGACTTTATATGTGGCCAATTGATCGCCAAAATGGGCCGCATATTCCAGATGGGTTCCCGCCTCATTTACGAGGCTCAATGTAGCCACGTCCGTTTCGCAAAGCCGGGCCGTATTTTCCAAGATCGTCTGAAATACCGGTGCTTCATCATCCCGAGACCGGGTGATCGTCTCCAAAACGTCGCGCGTGGCACCTTCGCGGGCCAATTGGGCCTGCAACTCGCTGAACTGGCGAACATTTTCTATCGCGATGACCGCCTGAGCGGCGAAAGTTTCAACCAGCTGCACCTGATCGTCAGAGTATGGTCTCACTTCGTTCCGTGCCAGCATCAGGCAACCGATTGCGCTGCCACCTACCTTTAACGGGACAAACAGATTGCTCCGGCACCCATGCGTGTCTACAATGAGCTTAAAGCGCTCATCTCCTGATCTATGGAAATCGGTGTCGCCCATGTCGACAACACGTCTGGTCTCGCCGCTGAGAATAGTGTCAGTTACGATCGAGTTGCCTGGCTCCATCGTGTACTTGCCGTCGAGCCAGAGCTGTTGGATATCCGGGTGTAGATTGACGCTGGCAACCAGTTTCTGACGCGCATCCCCTTCGCGCCCAAGAACCAGACCAGCAAAAAAGGCATCACAGAGATCTTTTGCCAGTGTTACAATCAGGTCGCATACCGGCTGTACATCATCCTTGGTCTCGGAGATCGCTTGCATAACCCGTGCGGTTGCTTCGAACCGCGCCTGCTGATCATCCGCGCTGAGCCCCACACTATGCGCAGATGACGACGCTGAACTTACGGTTTCTTCCGATGTCCTCTTCCCATTCACCTGCGTTCGAGCTCCCGCGCAAACCAATGAAACACACAAGATCGCAGTTTAGAGGGCATACGCTAGAAGTCACAGAGTTTCTTTGTGGACAGAATTCAACGCGCTTAAGCCGATGGTTGGTCATCTGGCAATCCAAGCAGCTCTGGTTTGGGGTAACTGGCTGGACGTTCCAATAGGAAAACAGGCATTTGTTTGAAGAGCTTACTTCAAGCCCGTTGGCGCAACACAGTGCTCTACCCAAATCCAAGGAACCACTGAATGATGAACGCGTTGGCCAGATCCACAAAAAACGCTGAGACTAACGGCAACACTATGAACGCGACTGGCGAAGGACCATAGCGTTGTGTGACCGCAGTCATGTTTGCGATGGCGGTTGGCGTTGCGCCCAAAGAGAAACCAGCGAACCCTGCCGATATCACAGCTGCGAAATAGTTTTTTCCCATCAGGCGGAAGACGATGAAAATGATGAACGCTACAGCCGCAATGGATTGTAAGAGCATGGTTGTGATCAGCACGCCAGCGCTGCTGGCAAGGGTCCATAACTCCATGCTCATCAGCGACATTGCCAAGAACACGGACAGGCTGAATTCGGAAATCACGTTCATCGCAGGGGTTCGCGCCGGCCATGAGAGCTTTGGAAGCAGCGGCGGCAACAAGTTCGATAGCAGGATACCAGTTAATAGGCAGGGTACGAATAAAGGCAGTTTGATCCCCGCCGCCTCAAGTGCTTCGAAGGCTGAATATCCAATTCCAATGGCGACGTGAATCCAGAGCACGCAATTCATCAGGTCAACATGGGTCAGAGTCGATGGCTGGTCGGTGGATGGTTCCGCAACTGTCGCGACCTCGTCTTCAACGTCCGGGGCACTTGTCAGATCGTTCTTTTGGATGAGAAATCGGGCGATGGGGCCACCCAGAACGCTGGCCAGAATCAAACCAACTGTGGCAGTGGCTATTCCCAGTTCCGAAGCGCCAGTGACTTGATAACTGTTTTCTATGGTTGGGCCCCAGGCAATGGCTGTGCCGTGACCACCAATCAAAGATGCGGTGCCCAACAGCACACCTGCTTGTGACGGCAAACCGAACACGAGCGCACCAACCATGCCAACCACATTCTGCACGAGCATAAAGGCAATCGTGAGCCCTAGCATGAGCACAAGAAGGGGCCCACCTTTGAGCAGGTCAGCGAAACGGGCGTTGAGACCAACTGTTGTGAAAAAGTAGACCAGCAAGAAATCTCTGGCGCTTAGTTCGTAACTTATCGCCCGGCCCGTGGCCGAAACTACAAGCAGAGCCAGAACGGCGGCCAAGAGGCCTCCGCTGACGGGTTCTGGGATGCTGTACTTGGACAGGACGGCATAGCGACGGGTCAGCCGTGCGCCGAGGAAATAGACCAATATCCCAATTGTAACGGCGCCAAAGCTGTCGATTTCTATAGGATCAAGCAATTCCATTGTGTTTTGTGCCCTCGTCCAAGCAAGTTAATTTGGTCAGTCGTGTCAGGATTGGTTTGGAAGCATTGAAGTAATCCGGTAATGCTTTGGGGTCGCTTACGGTTACCAACGTTTCGGCGGCAGACCGACTACTCCCGGCAACTCTTGCAGCAATCTCTGAAAACAAGCAGGCAAAAAACGCCACTAATTGTGCCGAAACGAAAGGTGTCTCGAAACACCGTTTATCAGACATAACGGCGGGTCTGCCATAGATGTTCAGGTGGTGCCCAGTTGAACTTGAATGCTCGGTCGCGGCAATTTCGAATGGCGTTAGAAAGGCGCCAAGCTTCCCCGGTAGATCAATGTCGTTTGTGGCGGCTTCCACCTCTTCAAACAGATGATACGTAACTATTGGGTGGCTATGTGCTTCGGGCTCATCGAACGAGGATCGAGAAATTCCCAAGCGTGTTAGCAATTCATCGGCGTCCGGACAGGCAGTATTCAACGTGCTCAAGAACGGTCGCGCTGACGACAACCGGATCAAGGGCTGCGTAGGGCCACTCATGTTCGACCCTCGGAATGTGCAAGGTTCATTATTCACCTCGTAGCTATTTTTTGGAACCAAAACAGGATTCCGGGATCTGAAAATTTACGCCAAAAGACGCAACTCGGTGACCGAAACTATCATGCGCTGATGGTATTCAGATGTCTAAATGTTTTGTGGCTAGTCGCTGGTCGGCCCCGGAAAGCGTCGTCCAGATGGACAAAGGCCGGTTGTTCACTAGCAATCAAATTGGATTCCTCGTGTGGGGTTGATCAGGTGTAATTCGACACCGAAATGGTGAATGCTCAAACTTGTGGGCCAGATTCAAAGGCTTTCTGCAAGGAAGTCAGTGGTGCCATGCAGCGTTATAAGCATACCTGCATTGGGTTGTAGATTTGCGATGTGTTGTGCACATACCCACAGAACGGCCATGTCCGGGGTGAGCCCCCAACAGTCGGACATGTGTGTAACTCCAGTGCAAAAGTGTAATGGGAAACCGGCGAATTTCTGCCGGAGCTTAACAGGGCTCTTTTCATAACGCGCATTATCGCCTTAAAACTTCTTCACCACTCAAACCTACACCGAAGTTTCTTGCTAAACAGGACCAGCAAAACGACGACTTGGCCGCTGCTGACCGGCACATCCCGCGCTGTGATTGCGATGGGATTTTTTGCGTTTGTCTCGGCCTGCGCGCAAAGCCCGAGCGACGCGGATCTCGATCCGGAACGTCAGCTAGTGGCGCTTCAAGAGGTCTCGAAAAAACACGCTCGGGGGCAAAGAGTTTGGTGTGTGCCCTACGCACGTACCCTGAGCGGAATCGAAATCCGAGGTAATGCAAAGGATTGGTGGGGGAAAGCACGCAATAGTTTTGCACGAGGCAATGAGCCGGTTGTTGGTGCGGTTATGTCCTTTCGGGCAACGCGCGGTATGCCACTTGGCCATGTGGCCGTGGTGTCTGACATTGTCACCGAACGGGAAGTCATCGTGAATCACGCCAATTGGCACCGTAACAAGGTATCCTTGAAAATGGGCGTCAGGGATGTGTCAAAAAACAACGACTGGACGATGGTCCGGGTCGAAAGCCAGCCGGGCCAGTACGGTAGTTTCTACCCGGTGAATGGGTTTATTTATCCTGGCGGGGCCGAGTAAGCCAATCCGATTTCGCGTCGCGGCCATGTGCGACCCGGCCGATCAACCAGCTTGGGCCGTTAATAGCGGCGGTGCACGCGCTTTTGTGAAACCACGTTTCTTTTCTTTTGGCGCTCACGCAAGAAGACAAACAATCCCGATCCCAAGATCAGCGTGATACCAATTGCGACTGGCAGGTTTGGCAATTCGCCCCAGATTGCCCATCCCCAAAAAATCGCCATTGGAAGGCCGACATATTCAAATGGAGCCACCGTGGCAGCATCTGCCAAACGGTAAGCCTGGCCGAGGCAATAGCCGATGATCGCGGAATTAAACCCAAGCCCGACAAACAACCACCGATCGGTACCTTCTGGCCAGACCCAGGCTCGAAGTAGGAAAACCAGGCTTTCGTTCTCGAACGCTGAGGCGAAACGCCCATCTCCCGCCACCGACCAAAATACCAAGCTGACGACGATGAAACACGTTTGAATGTAGACAGCCATAGCCGAGGCTTTGGATTTTGCGCCAAGTAAGCGGGTAAGCACGTTGTTAAGCGCGTAGGTAAAAGCCGCGACAACCGGAAGGGAGTACATCACCAGGCCAACGTCACGTGTGCCACCGGCCTCCCACGGGCGAGTCATTATTATAACGCCTACGAAACCTACAATTACGGCACCAATTCGCATGGGGCCAACTTTTTCCCCGAGTAATGGGATGCTGAGCAGCGTTATCATCAAGGGCGCGACAAAGAACACCGCAGTCGCTTCGGCCAGAGGCATAACAGCCAAGGCTGTAAAGAACGTCAGATTGGCAACGACGATGAGCGCTCCTCGCAAAAGATGGAGCCCCGGCTGATCTGTTTTCAAGATTTTCCAACCGCCTTCCATCTGCACCAGGGCCAAACTGAACCCAATTCCGATCAGCGATCTCGTGAAGACCATTTGATGCAAAGGGTAACCGCCCGACAGAAACTTGATCACCATGTCGTTGACAGAAATCGCCAAAATTCCGATCAGAATGAACACAATACCAGCTGTCGTGTTTTGCAGTTTTTGGCCTTCGGTCATGGAGCGTCCTTTCAAATGGCCACTAACACGGGCCATCTAACGGGTCACGTCACTTTGCGACCCTCTGTGGTCGTAGCTCGCATTCCATGCAGCGTTGGTGCCAGTTTGGGTTTGGGAGAGTGCGCCAGATCAAAACAGGTATTTCGTTTCAAGCCCGGCCCGATGACATCAGGTTTATACGTAACGGAAGTGTAGAAACCGTTGCTCGGTTGCCTCTAACGTCGCGTGGCAGGAAGACAATATGGGCGGCACTGTCGGATGTTCGGGAAAATAGTGAAAACACTTGGCGTTTTGACGTTTGTGGGTGGAGCAGGCCTGATTGGGTACCTGCTTGTCGCGCCACCGGATCTGTTGAAGGTTGGCACAAATTACTCTGCCAAAATCGTCTGTTCGAATGTTTTCATTGCCGGACGAGACCCTGATAAGGTGCTGGCCGTTGATGTGCAGGCACCGGGGCATCCGCTGCTCAAGCAGGTCTCGATCGACGTTGATCAAGAAGCGCAGACGGTGCAAGCGCGGCTGTTTCGGTTCTTTGCCCCGGCGACATCGCAGTTCCGCGAAGGGCTGGGCTGCACCAATGTTCATGATGCGGCCCTGAGTGATCAGTCGTTGGTTCCCCCAAATCGTCCCGCACAAGGCCTTTGGCCAGCAGGCGATGAAGTTGCGCTGTCGCAGGACCCGCAGATTCAAAGCATCATGTCTGATGTGGCTTTGCTTGGCGAAGGATACCGCGCTGTCGTGGTAGTTCGAAATGGACGCATTTTGACCGAGACGTATGCCGATGGGTTCGACGCGCTAACCCCACTGCTGGGTTGGTCCATGACCAAAACGATAACGGCTGGATTGATCGGCACTTTAGTTGAAACCGGTCGGATGAGCCTTGCGGACAATCTGGTCGACAGTTTTCCGGATTGGGCCGAGGATTCGCGCCGGGGCATTACTGTGGCCGATATGTTGTCGATGACTGGCGGCTTGCAATGGGACGAGGAATATGGCGACGTTTCGGACGTCACGCGGATGCTGTATCTCAGTAATGATATGGCTGCCTTTGCAGCGGAACGAGTGCCCGAAGCCAAACCCGGCACAGACTTCAATTATTCCTCGGGAACAACCACGGTTCTTTCGCGGGTGTGGCAAGATAAGCTGCCTGACGGTGGGCTGACATATCCGCAAACGGCTCTGTTTGCGCCACTGGGTATGGCCTCGGCGATCCTTGAGACAGATGCCAACGATACGTTTATCGGGTCCAGCTATATGTATGCCACGGCCCGTGACTGGGCCCGGTTTGGTCAGCTTTTGTTGCAAAAGGGTGTTTGGTACGATGCTCGGATCTTGCCCGAAGGTTTTGTGGACTGGATGGTCGAGCCTGTTGGTGCCTCGGACGGGCGCTATGCCAAAGGGCATCTTTGGTTGGAAGCCCCCGGAGATTTTCCACCGTTCGAAGATGCGCATTGGCTGCAGGGGCACGATGGTCAGTTCATCGGCGTTTTCCCGTCGCATGACATGGTTGTTGTGCGGATGGGTCTGACGCCATCCCGGTTTGGCTACTCTTCCTTGCCGTTGGCGCAGGCGTTGATTACAGCCTTTGGGGACGATCCGTCTTAACAGACCTCTTCATCCCGCGCCTGCGATGGCAACGACCTTGGCAGGCTGCAACCGGCTCAGGACACCGGGTCGCAGGTCTGGGGCTTGCATGTGGCGCAGTTTTAGTATACCGCCGCATACAAATTGAAAGTGCCGGCCTTTTGACTGCCGGTACACCCAGCTAAATGGTCGGACCCGTCATGAGCCTCTATACTGATTACCTGAATGAAATCGAAACCCGCAAAGAGCAGGGCCTGAGCCCTAAACCCATCGATGACGGGGCTTTGGCGAAGGAAATCATTGATCAGATCCGTGATCCCCAGAACGAACATCGCGCAGACTCGCTGAACTATTTCATCTACAACACGCTGCCCGGCACAACCAGCGCGGCCGGCGAAAAGGCTAGCTTTCTGAAAGATATCATTCTGGGCGAAGCTGACGTCGAAGAAATCTCGCAGGACTTTGCGTTCGAACTGCTGTCGCACATGAAAGGTGGCCCCTCGGTCGAGGTTCTTCTGGATCTTGCGCTGGGTGATGATGCTGCAATCGCAGGCAAGGCAGCCGAGGTATTGAAAACGCAGGTCTTCCTTTATGATGCGGACACAAACCGTCTGAAGGCCGCGCTTGAGGCCGGCAACACAATCGCGCGGGACATTCTGGAAAGCTACGCCAAGGCTGAGTTTTTTACCAAGCTGCCTGACATCGACGAAGAAATTGAAATCGTCACATATGTGGCTGCCGAGGGCGACATTTCTACGGACCTTCTGTCACCAGGCAACCAGGCGCATTCGCGTGCTGACCGCGAACTGCACGGCAAGTGCCTGATCTCGGAAAAGGCGCAGCAGGAAATCCAGGATCTAAAGCTTCAGCACCCCGGCAAACGTGTCATGCTGATCGCTGAAAAAGGAACCATGGGCGTTGGTTCTTCGCGTATGTCCGGCGTGAACAATGTGGCGTTGTGGACGGGTAAGCAGGCCAGCCCATATGTGCCCTTTGTCAATTTTGCCCCAATTGTTGCGGGTACAAACGGCATCTCTCCGATCTTCCTGACCACCGTCGGTGTGACCGGTGGCATCGGTCTTGACCTGAAAAACTGGGTCAAGAAGGTGGACGAAGACGGCAACGCGATCCTGAACAACGATGGCAACCCGATCTTGGAAGAAAAGTATTCGGTCGCCACAGGCACAGTTCTGAAGATCAACACCAAAGACCACAAGCTGCTGAGCGAGGATGGCGATGAGCTGGTCGACGTGTCTTCGTCCTTTACCCCGCAAAAAGTGGAATTCATGAAGGCCGGGGGCTCTTACGCCATTGTCTTTGGAAAGAAGCTGCAAACATTTGCGGCCGAAACGCTGGGCGTCGAAGCGCCTTTGGTCTTTGCTCCGTCCAAAGAAATCAGCCATGAAGGTCAGGGCCTGACCGCTGTCGAGAAGATCTTCAACAAGAACGCGGTTGGCACAACGCCGGGTAAGACCCTGCACGCCGGATCGGACGTGCGTGTGAAGGTCAACATCGTTGGCTCGCAGGACACCACTGGCCTGATGACCATGCAAGAACTTGAGGCGATGGCAGCCACTGTTGTGTCCCCGATTGTTGATGGGGCTTATCAGTCGGGCTGTCACACTGCGTCGGTCTGGGACGCCAAGGCGCAAGCCAACACGCCGCGTTTGATGAAGTTCATGAACGATTTCGGCCTTGTCACCGGTCGTGACCCGAAAGGCGTCTATCATTCGATGACCGACGTGATCCACAAGGTGCTGAACGATATCACCGTGGACGACTGGTCGGTCATTATCGGCGGAGACAGCCACACGCGTATGTCCAAAGGTGTGGCCTTTGGGGCCGACTCGGGCACCGTGGCGCTGGCACTGGCAACGGGTGAAGCATCGATGCCGATCCCGGAATCGGTCAAGGTGACCTTCAAGGGCCAAATGGCGGATCACATGGATTTCCGCGACGTGGTTCACGCCACACAGGCGCAGATGTTAGAACAGCACGGAGATAACGTCTTCCAAGGCCGGGTGATCGAGGTTCATATCGGTACGCTGTTGGCGGACCAAGCGTTCACCTTCACCGACTGGACGGCCGAGATGAAGGCCAAGGCTTCGGTCTGTATCTCGAATGACGAGACCCTGATCGGTTCGCTGGAATTGGCCAAGTCACGCATCCAGATCATGATCGACAAAGGCATGGAGCATGAAAGTGGCATGCTGCAAAAGCTGATCAACATTGCTGATGCGCGTATTGCTCAGATCAAGTCTGGTGAAAAACCGGCGCTGCAACCCGATGATAACGCAAAATACTTTGCCGAGGTTGTTGTGGATCTGGACCAGATCAACGAACCAATGATCGCTGACCCCGACGTGAATAACGCCGATGTCTCTAAGCGGTACACCCACGATACGATCCGCCCGATTTCATACTACAACGCTGAAAAGCATGTGGATCTGGGCTTTGTCGGCTCTTGCATGGTGCATAAGGGCGACATCAAGATCGTTGCCCAGATGTTGAAGAACCTAGAAAAGGAAACCGGTAAAGTCGAATTCAAGGCACCGCTGGTGGTCGCGGCCCCGACTTACAACATCATCGATGAGCTGAAGGAAGAAGGCGACTGGGAAGTGCTTGAAAAATACTCGGGCTTCGAGTTTGACGACCTGTTCCCAAAACAGAAGGCGCGCACCGAGTACGAGAATATCCTGTATCTCGAACGCCCCGGCTGTAATCTTTGCATGGGCAACCAGGAAAAAGCCGCTAAGGGTGACACTGTTCTGGCCACCTCGACCCGTCTGTTCCAGGGCCGCGTCGTGGCCGATGCACCCGACAAGAAAGGCGAAAGCCTGCTGGCCTCGACCCCGGTTGTGGTGTTGTCTGCCATTTTGGGTCGGACTCCCAATATCGACGAATACAAGACCGCTGTTGAAGGCATCGACCTGACGAAATTCGCGCCTTCGGTTGAAAAACCAGCGGGCACGAAGTCGGCGCACTTCTAAACACGGTTTTTAAGCCAAGCATGGATCGCCCGGGCGCCACTTCAGGTGACCGGGCGTTTTTTGTTGTGTCAGCTGTGACCGATTTCGAACGGACGCCCGTCGCCCCTATAGTATCGGTAAAGGTCCTCGGGTCTTGGTTTGCCGAAGAACAAAATTGCTTCGGGTGTCGCGGACAAGACCAGATTTCAACAAACGTTGCATGATAAACACCTCCAGATCCTCGGGCGTCTTGGCATAGACCTTTAGGATGAAATCATGATCCCCGGTGATCGAGGCGCATTCGACGATCTGCGGCTCTGTTTCGACCAGACGCAGAAAATCCGCGATGCTCTTTTCCTGGTGATCTTTGAGCGCGACATGGACGTAGGCGATGGCATTCAGGCCAACGGCCTTAGCTGGTACCTGCGCGCGATAACCCGTGACCACTCCGCTTGCTTCAAGATCGCGTACTCGTCGCCAGCATTGCGAGGCCGACAACCCGGTTCGATCTGCCAGTTCCTGCATCGACAGACGTCCACTGATCTGAAGCTCTCGGAGAATATCTATATCAGCAGGATGAAGCATTTGTTTCACTTATTGTCACCAATCGGATTAATTGTTTCATTTTAGTGAAATAAATTCAGTTATCAAAACAAATCCACCGCGCCGGGCGCGGTATCCTGTATTTAAGCAGGAGGAAACGGATGCCCAAATCGACCAAGTACGTTGCCAAGGTCGCTGACGCGCGCGGCCGCATAGCCTATACCGATGAAGAAAACGCTGTCTGGGCCGATCTTTACGCAGCGCAGGCGGATAATGTGCAGCGCTATATGGCGCGCGAATACCTGGACGGGCTTGCCCGGCTGGACTTGCCCAAAACCAAGGTGCCGTGCTGCGCGGATATATCGGATCGGTTGCTGGACCTGACAGGGTGGCGGATACAGCCGGTTCCTGCGCTGATCGGTTTCAAGACATTTTTCGGTATGCTGGCGGATCGCGTTTTTCCCGCAGCTTCGTTTATCCGGTCGCGCGAGGATTTCGACTATATCGAAGAACCGGATATCTTTCACGAGATCTTCGGTCACACCCCATTGCTGAGCGACCCGCGCTTTGCCGCGTTTAGCCACGCCATCGGGCAGGCAGGCCAGCAGGCGACAGATGCGGATTACGCTTGGCTGATCAGGTTGTACTGGTTTTCCATCGAGTTTGGTTTACGCCGCCAGGATGGCCAGATCAAAGCGCTGGGATCGGGCTTGGCGTCTTCTCCGACCGAGCTGGTTTATGCCGTGAGCAGTGACATTCCAGATCGGGACCCGTTCGATATCCTAACCATCTTGCGAACACCGTACCGTATCGACATGCATCAGATGGGCTATTTTGTTCTGGATGATCCCGAGGATTTGTTCGAAGCGGCCGAGCGCGACCTTCTGGCCGATATTCGGAACGCGCGTGGTTTGGGGCTGCTGCCCAACAAGTTTCCCGCAAAGGTCGCGGCAGCCGAGTAATCACGCAGTCCACCGTCAGGCGGACAGGTCTTTGTACATGTATGTCGTCGGCTCCAACCTGGGTTCGAACGGGTTTTGGCAATATTTTGGTATTTCCCCCACAATCTGAAACCCAAGGCTTTCGTACAGCAACCGAGAGGGATCGGTGCTGCGTGTGTCCAGCACCAAAGTCGAGCGGTGCAAGTCGCGCGCGCGTTGAAATAGGGTCTCCATCAAAGCGCGGCCATATCCGCGGCGCCTGGCGTTCGGATGAACCAAAAGCTTGGCCACATCGGCACGGTGGGGTTGGTTGGGCATTGCCGCTGGTATCAATTGCGCGGTGCCCACAACGCGTGGACCGTCATACGCTGCAAAGATTTCCAATGCACCTGCGTTCACGCCGGGCCGCACGTTTTGTTGCCAATAGTAGCGCGCGTCTTCTTGGGTGAACGGCAGGATAAAGCCAATACTGGCCCCGTCATGAACACAGGTGTGCAGAATCTCGGTCAGGTCATCCAGTGCCGCATCAAATTCGGATCCGGTTAAACGTGTGATCATACCAGCACCAGAAGATACCGGGCGCCCCGCGTTGTGCCTGTTTCGAACCGGGTCGGGCCAGACAGGTGATAACGCATACAATCCCCTGCGTTCAGGGTGTGTGGTGTTCCGTCGACCGTCAGCGTAAGCGCGCCGTCGACCAGAATGAGGTGATGCTCTTGCCCGGATTTGGGGGGCGTATCATAGGTGATGACCGTGTTCCGAGGCAGGTGGCCTTCCACCACTTCGGCGTTCAGACCATTCGCGGGGGGGGACACTGCACGGCGGGTGTAGCCTGTTTCAGGGTCGCTCCATTCGGCTTGGCGTTCAAACGGGATCTTGGGGTCAAAACTGTCCTCGACCATCATAAGCAGACGTGACATCGGCAAGTCGTAAGCCGCGCAGAGTCGGCCAAGGTTTTCTGCCGTTGGGCTTACATCACCTTTTTCCATACGAGATAGTGTGGCACGGCTTATGCCGCTGTGTTCAGACAACTGGTCCAGAGACCACCCGCGCCCGCGACGCAGCTCATTCAGTCGATTGGCAAGGCGATTTGAAAGGGTGTCGAGCATAGGCGTTAGTAGAAAATTTCTCAGATATGAGAAAAATTATACGAAATAAACAAAATGTAAACAAAAAAGAGCGCGAGAATCTCGCGCCCTTCATGGGTATTAACGATTTGGGCGGTTACTTCCAGCCAACCTCGTTAAAGATCTTTTGCGCTTCGGGGATGTTCTTGGCAACCTCGGACAGGTTCACTTCGTCAGCCTTGAACTCACCCAGGGTGGCAACCGACTCGGCCAATTCGACGCTTGAAACGGCCGGGTATTCATCGTTCCCCGCAGAGAAGTACTGCTGCGCCTGATCGCTTGCCAAATATTCAAGGAACAGGACCGCGTTTTCCTTGTTCGGTGCATGTGCCGCAACGCCGCCGCCCGACAGGTTCATGTGCGCGCCATAGCTGTCCTGGTTGGGGAAAGCCCAGCCGATCATGTCGCGATCCGCCGAAAGACCTTTGACATCTTTGCGGACCGCGCGCGCAAAGTAATACGTGTTCGATACAGCGATGTCACATTCACCCGAAACGATGCCGCGTAGCTGGTCGGTGTCACCCCCCTGTGGATCACGTGCCATGTTGGCGACGATACCTTCTGCCCAGGCTTTGGCCGCATCCGCGCCTTCATGGGTAATGATCGATGCCAACAGGGTTTGGTTGTACGTGTTGGTCGAAGACCGGATGCAGATCAGACCCTTGTATTCCGGCTTGGCCAGATCGGCATAGGTGGCCGGTGGGTTGGTGACGTTTTCCTTGTTGTAGAAAATAATCCGACCACGCTGCGAAAAGCCGAACCACTGATTGTCACTGTCTTGCAGGTTACCAGGAATACGCTCTTCCAGAGTTGCGCTTTCGATCGACTGCAGGATACCAGCGTCCTTGGCGCGCGCCAGACGTGAGGTGTCAACGGTCAGCATTACGTCTGCGGGCGAGTTGGCGCCTTCTGCTTCCATCCGCGCGATCAGCTCGTCGGCCTTGCCTTCGATTCGGTTGATGGTGATGCCAGTGGCCTCTTCGAAATCGGTGTAGAGGCGCTCGTCAGTGTCATAGTGGCGCGATGAATACAGGTTCAGTTCACCTTCAGCGACAGCGGTGGTGGCAACCAATGCCGACAGGGCGGCAGCCAGGCAGGTTGTGGATTTCAGCATAGTTTACTCCAACAATTGAATTTCGTGTCGGAGATTAACCCGACTGTTTTGCTCAATTATACTATTTCACATTGGATGCAAGAAATTCCGACAGTTTTACTTGGTCAAAATGGTCGCAAGTCTGCTTTTCTCTAATTTTCAGGATTCTTTTCACGATAAAGGTGCCAAAAAAACAAAAAAAACCGCGCTCGAAGGCGCGGTTTCTGAAAACGATTTTTCGCAGTTCTTAGCCTTGGCGGGCTTTGAACTTGCGCTGCGTCTTGTTGATCACGTAGACGCGGCCTTTGCGACGCACAATACGGCAGTCACGGTGCCGGTTCTTGAGCGAGCGGAGCGAGTTCTTGACCTTCATGGGTCTGTCTCCAATCTGCGGCGCCTTCATCAAGGACGTGGCCAGCGCCTGGGTTAGCGGGTGCCCCGGAAACCCGGAACAGTGAAACGATGGTGGGCGGTACAAGGATCGAACTTGTGACCCCTTCGATGTCAACGAAGTGCTCTACCGCTGAGCTAACCGCCCACTTTCCCTTTGCGTGCCCAGCCCCATAACGAAATGGGGCGCGGATCACCGCGCCGGTAGCGGGGTCTATAAAAGGAGTCGTTCAGGGGTTCAAGGGGTTTGGAAGAACAATTTTCCAGTCTATGTTGATTACGAACATGGAGAAATCATGCAGAACGCAGCCTTTGTATTGGATATGCCCGAAAACCGCAGTTCATGCGTGGTTTTTTCGTCCCCTCATAGCGGGCGAGAGTATCCGGCGGCCTTTCTGAAGCGTTCGGTTCTGAATCAAAACGTGATTCGTTCATCCGAAGATGCCTTTGTGGATCAACTATTTGCGCCTGCTGCTGAATACGGTGCGCCGTTGATCAAAGCGGCCATGCCCCGCGCATATCTGGATTTGAATCGCAGCCTGGATGAACTTGACCCCGCCCTGATCAGCGGCGCGCGCCGGCATGGACATAATCCACGGGTCGCTTCGGGGCTGGGGGTGATTCCCCGCGTCGTGGCCAATGGTCGGGCGATCTACAGCGGAAAGCTGACCATGGATGAGGCGCGGCTGCGTATCGACACCTACTGGCGCCCTTATCACGCGAGATTGAAGTCTTTGCTGAACGAATCGCATGAAAAGTTCGGTCAGGCGATTTTGGTGGATTGCCATTCTATGCCGCACGAGGCGGTTTCGATGGCCGGTACAGCGCGCAGCAAGCGGCCCGAAATCGTGCTGGGGGATCGGTTTGGCGCGTCGGCGTCTTCGGAAATTGTGGATCTGGTTGAATCGGCCTTTGTTTCGGCAGGTCTGAACGTGGCGCGCAATGCACCGTTTGCCGGGGCTTATGTCACTCAGACTTACGGACGTCCCGGTCGCCTTCAGCATGCAATCCAGATCGAGATCGACCGCGCACTCTATATGGACGAAGAGAGGATCGCACCAAACTCCAATTTCATGGCGTTTTCGAAACTTCTGCGGCAGGTGGTGCGCGAGATTGCCAACATCGGAGCGGACTCGGTTCGTCTGGCGGCCGAATAACCTCAGCGCAGCGCGCGGCCTTTTACGATGGCGTCTGAGCCAAACCTTTGGCGGATCTCGTCGGTGGCCCGCTCGGCCTGCGATCTGCGGGCAGCACCCGGATCAAGCAGATCACCCGACATATCAGCTTGATCAGCCGGGCACAGATCAGACAGGCCGCATCCCAAAAGCCGATAGGGTCCCTGATCACCCACCTGATCGAACAGCCCCTTTGCCGTGCGATAGATCCGGTCGGCAATCTGCGTCGCATCCCGAAGGGACACGCGTCTTGTCAGGGTTTTGTGATTGGCCTTCTTGAGCTTGAGCGTGACAACCCGCCCTGCAAGATCCTTGGCCTTGGCCCGGTCCGAGACTTTCAGGGCCATGCGCCACAGATGTCCGTCTAAAATTTCAGGGTTAGCTGTGTCTTCGAAAAATGTGGTCTCGTTGCTGATGGATTTCATAGGCTCATGGGCCGAGACACGCCGTTTGTCCTGTCCCCGGGCCAGATGCCACAGGCGATACCCCATCGCTCCAAAGCGCGCGGTGAGCGCCTCCTGATCCCACCGCAGCAAATCGTTGAAGCTTCGAATCCCGGCCCGTTCCAGCGACTCTTGCGCTGCGGGGCCAATACCCCAGATCAGCCGCACAGGTTTGTCGTTCAGAAAATCTGCCGTCTCGGCTTTGCCGATCACAGAGAAGCCGCGCGGCTTGTCGAGATCAGACGCGACCTTGGCGAGGAATTTGTTGTGGCTCAGCCCGATAGAGCCGGTCACGCCCAACTCTTCCTTCATTCGTTTGACCAGCCGCGCCAGCATGATCGCGGGGGGTACCCCGTGCAATCGCTCGGTGCCGGAAAGATCCATGAATGCCTCGTCCAGAGACAGCGGTTCCACGACCGGCGTCAATTCATCCATCATGGCGCGTATCTCGCGCGATACTTCGGCATACACAGACATGCGTGGTTTGATCACGACGGCTTCGGGGCAGAGTTGGATAGCCTTGAACATGGGCATCGCCGATCGGACGCCGCGTATGCGCGCCACATAACACGCCGTCGATACAACTCCCCGCTTCCCGCCACCTATGATGACGGGCTTGTCCGCAAGCTCGGGATTGTCACGCTTTTCCACTGATGCGTAGAAGGCGTCGCAATCCATATGCGCGATGGACAGGTCAAACAGTTCAGGGTGCGACTTGACCCTTGGGCTGCCGCAGGCTGCACAGCGACGTTCGTTCCTTGAAGGTGTCAGGCAATCTCGGCAAAGACCGGGCATCTGCGTCCTCATGCGCTCCGCAGTTGGCTTGGGGTTTCTCTATAACATTCCTCAACTTCGATCATAGGTCATTGAGGAAAAGAAAACCCCCCGCAATGTGGCGGGGGGAAGTAACGAACCTCAGGAAGAAATGGTCCGTTGGGGAGTAACTTCCCCAAAGAATCGCTAAGTTTTTCGGTTTTCGATAGGTGGAAGGCCGTGTCGCCAAAACTCACCTTTTGAATGTGTGTTTTCTGGCACAGGGACGATTTGGCGCGGTTCTGCAAAAAATTGACGCAACGTCAACTTGTTGCGGTGAAACTCGAACACGAAAACCGTCCGAAACACTTGAAATGGTCAGTGCACTTTCAGAGAATTTAACTCGGCCAGAACAGCCTCGGCGGCGGTTTTTGGATCTTCTGCCTGATAAATCGGACGGCCCACGACGATGTGATCCGCACCATTCCGAATCGCGTTGGCCGGTGTTGCTACTCGTTTCTGATCACCAAGTGCTGCGCCTGCTGGACGCACACCGGGGGTGACAATCAGGCGACCGTCGGCCTGAGGCAGTGCGCGGATCAGGGCAGCCTCCTGCGGGCTGGCGATAACGCCATCAGCCCCGGCCTCCAGCGCTTTGGCTGCGCGTTCGACCACCAAGTCCTGCACGTCGCCAGCTTTGATCAGGCTGGCGTCCAGATCGTCGCGGTTCAGCGAAGTCAGGATGGTCACAGCAAGGATTTTCAAATCCTTGCCCGATGCACCTTCTTTGGCGGCGCGCACAACATGTGGGTCGCCATGTACAGTCAGGAAATCCAGATCGAACTGCGCCAGCCCCCGCACTGCGTTTTCAACCGTATTGCCAATGTCGAACAGTTTCATGTCCAGAAAGATACGTTTGTCGTGGTCCTGTTTCAGCTCATTGGCCAAAGCCAGCCCGCCACCCGTCAACATGCCCAAGCCGATCTTGTAGAAGGACACGCTGTCGCCCAGCCGTTCAGCCATGGCCAGACCCTGCAGGGCGTTAGAGACATCGAGGGCGACGATAAGGCGATCATCGGACATGGGGCGCTCCTTTTTGGCAAACGTCTGCCTCCTAGCGGGTTCGGGCGGTTCTGTCCATCTTCGAAGCCGGGCGCGGGCACGTTCATTTTGTGCTATCGTGCCGGGTATTGAGTATTTGATTTCACAGCAAGGGACAGAAAATGAAAAAGCTGGTTGTGCTGGGCGTATTGGTTGCGCTGGCTGCATGTGACGAAACCCCGCCCGAAACACCGGAAACCGGGGCTGCTCCTGCACCCACAAATGATGATCTGCGTCTTGTGGGTGGCTACAGGTCCGAGGATGATTGGTGCCAGCTTACGGGCGAAACGGGTTTTACCGTGGAATTCCTGGACCATACGGCTGATCTGGTGTCATGCCCGACAGGAAGCGCGGCGGCACAGTCCCTCGTGGATGATCTGGGTGCGGTTCAGGTCGCCGAGACCGGAGGTTACACCGTCTACACCATACAGCGCGAATAACGGCGATTTCTGCGTCTTAGCCTCTTGAACCGGCAAAGATATTTCCCAGATTGAATGTGAGGCTTCGACCGATATGTGCCGCCAAGCGGGCATGTCAAAACGGGGCGCTTGGAAAAGGAGAATATCATGGACTTGAACAAGTTCACCGAGCGGGCACGGGGATTCGTGCAGGCTGCGCAGACCATTGCGCTGCGCGAGGGGCACCAGAGGCTGGAGCCAACACATATACTCAAAGCATTGATGGATGACGATCAGGGGCTGGCGAGCAACCTGATCACACGTGCTGGCGGCGCGCCCAACCGCGTGGTCGAGGCGCTGGACGTCGCGATGGGCAAAATCCCGAAGGTCAGCGGCGACGCGAGCCAGATTTACATGGACGGACAGACCGCCAAAGTTCTGGACGAGGCTGAGAAGATCGCCACCAAAGCGGGCGATAGCTTTGTGCCGGTTGAACGGGTGCTGATGGCGCTGTGCATGGTGAAATCCAAAGCTAAGGACGCTTTGGAGGCTGGTGCGGTGTCTGCCCAGAAACTCAATGAGGCGATCAATGACATCCGCAAGGGTCGCACCGCTGATACCGCATCGGCGGAAGAGGGCTATGACGCGCTCAAGAAATATGCGCGCGATCTGACTGAAGCTGCGGCTGAAGGTAAGATTGACCCGATCATCGGGCGGGATGAGGAAATCCGCCGCTCGATGCAGGTTCTGTCGCGCCGCACCAAGAACAACCCGGTTCTGATCGGGGAACCTGGCGTGGGTAAAACCGCGATTGCCGAGGGAATGGCCCTGCGCATCGTCAACGGCGACGTGCCGGAATCGCTGAAGGACAAGAAGCTGCTCGCGCTCGACATGGGCGCGCTGATTGCTGGCGCGAAATACCGTGGTGAGTTCGAAGAACGACTCAAGGCCGTTCTGACCGAAGTCACTGAAGCCGCCGGTGAGATCATCCTGTTCATCGACGAAATGCATACGCTGGTTGGGGCCGGGAAGTCCGACGGCGCGATGGATGCTGCCAACCTGATCAAACCTGCGCTTGCCCGGGGTGAGCTGCATTGTATCGGCGCGACCACGCTGGACGAGTATCGTAAATACGTCGAAAAAGACGCGGCCCTTGCGCGCCGGTTCCAGCCTGTGATGGTGACCGAGCCAACCGTCGAGGATACGATCAGCATCCTGCGGGGTATCAAGGAAAAGTACGAGCTGCACCATGGCGTACGCATCTCGGATTCGGCATTGGTGTCGGCGGCGACGCTCTCGCATCGCTATATCACTGACAGGTTCCTGCCAGATAAAGCCATCGACCTTGTTGATGAGGCAGCGTCGCGCCTGCGGATGGAGGTGGATAGTAAGCCGGAAGAGCTCGACCAGCTGGATCGCCAGATCCTGCAGATGCAGATCGAGGAAGAGGCGCTGAAGCTTGAAGACGACGCGGCCTCGAAGGACCGTCTGGAAACCTTGCAAAAGGATCTGGCCGACCTGCAGGAGAAATCTGCCGAGATGACGGCCCAATGGCAGGCCGAACGCGACAAGCTGGCTGGTGCCCGTGATCTGAAAGAGCAGCTCGACAAAGCGCGGGCTGATCTGGAAATCGCCAAGCGCGAAGGTAACCTGGCCAAGGCCGGTGAGCTGTCCTATGGCGTCATCCCAGAGCTTGAGAAAAAGCTGACCGAGGCTGAAAACGCCGAAAGCAACGCCATGATGGCCGAGGAAACGGTGCGCCCGACGCAGATCGCTGCTGTGGTCGAACGCTGGACGGGTATTCCGACCTCGAAAATGCTGGAAGGTGAGCGCGAGAAGTTGCTGCGGATGGAAGATGATCTGCATTCCCGCGTGATCGGTCAGGATGCAGCGGTGACCGCTGTCGCCAATGCCGTACGTCGTGCGCGCGCGGGGCTGAACGACGAAGGTCGTCCGCTGGGCTCGTTCTTGTTCCTTGGCCCGACCGGTGTGGGTAAGACAGAGCTGACCAAAGCCGTGGCGAATTTCCTGTTCGACGACGACAATGCGATGGTCCGCATCGATATGTCCGAGTTCATGGAAAAACATGCGGTTGCCCGTCTGATAGGTGCCCCTCCGGGCTATGTCGGCTATGACGAAGGCGGTGTGCTGACCGAAGCCGTACGGCGCAGGCCCTATCAGGTTGTGTTGTTTGACGAGGTCGAAAAAGCGCACCCTGATGTGTTCAACGTGCTGTTGCAGGTTCTGGATGATGGCGTTCTGACCGATGGTCAGGGCCGCACCGTGGACTTCAAGCAGACGCTGATCATCCTGACCTCGAACCTCGGCTCTCAGGCGCTGAGCCAGTTGCCCGAAGGTGCGGACAGCGCGCAAGCGCGGCGTGACGTGATGGATGCGGTCCGGGCGCATTTCCGGCCCGAGTTCCTGAACCGTCTGGACGAGACCATCATCTTTGACCGGCTCAAGCGGGCCGATATGGATGGCATCGTTGATATCCAGATGGCGCGTCTGCAGAAACGACTGGCTGCTCGCAAGATCGAGCTGGTGCTGGACGACGGTGCCAAGGAGTGGCTGGCCAATGAAGGCTATGATCCGGTCTTTGGCGCGCGTCCCTTGAAGCGTGTGATTCAGCGCGCCTTGCAGAACCCGCTGGCCGAAGCGCTGCTGGCCGGCGAGATCAAGGATGGAGAGACCGTTCCGGTGACCGCCGGAACCGATGGTCTGATCATAGGCGACCGTTTGGGCACGTCAGACCGACCTCGCCCGGATGATGCCGTGGTGCATTGATCAAAACGGAAAGAAAGACCCGCTGTTTCAGCGGGTCTTTTTTCAGCATCTACCATATATCAATGCCTGATGTTCCATTGCGCCCATAAACCTCAGGGCTGCCGATGTGGCGGTATGTTCAGACCTGCGTTGTAGCTTTGCTCCAGAAGGGCTTCGCGACGTTCTTCTGACCCTGTGGATCCACAGAGGATTTCCAGCTTGCGGGGCGAGAACCCAAAATATCCGAACGTGCCCTGTGTCCAGAGGGTTTCCATTGCATTCAGATATCCGGCGTCCTTCATTTCGTCGGATCGCGCGCCAGCGGGTATCAGCAAGACTCCGGATCTGGGCCGTTGCAGCGACTTTTCGCGATCATCCAACTGATCATATGCCCAACCCCATGACCAGACGCGGTCAACCCAACCTTTCATCATTGACGGCATTCCCCACCAGAAAAGCGGAAACGCGAGACAGATAGCATCCGAGCGAGAGATACGTTCTTGTTCGAATCGTATGTCTGCAAGTGGTGCGGTCGCCGAATCCCCCTCTATGTCCGCCACAGTCCAACGCGGATCGAATTCCTCGGCATGCAAGTCAGCAAATTCTGTCGTGTGACCGGCTGCCTTCGCACCATCCATGAACATCCGCGCTGCGGCGGCGGTAAATGAGTTTGGGTCTGGATGGTCAAGGACGGTCAGGATGTGCATGATCGGGACTTTCTGATTCAATCGGGCTTTCCCGAGGCACCTTGATTGCTCAAGGTACCTTTAGGTCAAGCAGAACATCCTGACAGCTGGGGATCAGTTCAAAACAGGCTCACCATCAGGGTGAGCCTTAATTTTGTTTGGTGCAGTTTTTTACACTAGCGCAAAAATCCGCGCTGGGCCGCCGGTACCACCCGCGTGTTTTGGTGCGCCAATAACAAGCGTCGCGCCGGATGCCGGCACCCGGTCCAGATTGGCCAGGCATTCAATCCCAAACCGACCTGAAGGCAGCCACGCATAATGGGTGGCAAAATCTGCCGACATGCCGTGGTCCAGCGACAGCGTATCCACAGCAATCGACCGCGCGCCGGTATCTTCCATCAGCATCTGCGCCGCTTCGACATGAAAGCCGGGATAGTGCTGCGCTTCGCCATCGAAGTTGCGGAATTCATCTGTGGCTGTTTTTTCGCCCCAGCCGGAATGCATCGCCACGCAGGCACCGTCAGGGATGTCTCCGTTCGCCGATATCCATGCCTTCAGATCGTCTGGCGTGACTCGTGTGTCTGCGTCCTCAGCCGCGCGGGCGGCGATATCGACTACACATAAAGGCGCGACCAGGTCGTTGACCGGGATCTCATCGACCGATGTGCCATCCGCGGAAAAGTGCAGCGGGGCGTCGATATGGGTGCCTGTGTGTTCATTGATCGACAAATTGAACAGGTTGAAACCGTGATCTGCAAAGTTGAAAGCCTGTTCTGCCGAAATGCCAGGGTCACCGCCCCATGTCGGGAATTCCGGGCTGAGCGTGTGGGTCATATCCTCGATGCCGCCATGTCCTGCGGCCAGCGATGCGGGGGCCGTACCACCGGTTGCGACGGCGGCAACGCTTGTCGCAGCTGCAGCTTTGAAGAACCCGCGCCGAGACAGCATCCTGTCCTTGACGGCATTCATTACACAGATGTCACACATAGTTCTTCCTCCCTTTTGCGGCGAAACGGCTACAATAACAGACAAGCAACGCGCAGGAACGCGTGCGATGCCTGCGTGACAGAGTGCAGTCCGGTAGGCGCTTTTGTAAAGGTTTCCGATAAATAGCTCGGCCAAAGCAGTCGAAAAGAAGAACTGAACAGGCAGAATGCTCCGGTCTTTTCGAGGCGTCCGATTTGAGAACGTTACAGTCACTTCGCTCAATCGTTACGCCTGTTTCGCTGGCGCTGTGCTATCAGCGCATTAAGTCAAGACTGACACGTGGACACGACGGAGACATACATGGCGCATCGCTGGACCAATACTTTGACACAAGCCGACGTCACGCCAAAGGCGGCGTTCCTGAACCGGCGGCAGGTGATGGCCGGTCTGGCAGGTGTTGGGCTAACCGCGATGGCGCGCCCGGCTGCAGCGCAAGACGCGTTGGAACCGAATACATGGGAAGAGATCACGAGCTACAACAACTATTATGAGTTCGGGACCGGAAAAGATGACCCTGCTAAGTATGCCGGTTCTCTTGTGACCGAACCCTGGAGCGTCAAGATCGACGGCTTGGTGGATCGCCCGGGTGAGTATGACTTTAAGGATATTCTGTCTGAGATGACCATCGAAGAGCGGATCTATCGTTTCCGTTGTGTTGAAGCGTGGTCAATGGTCATTCCGTGGAACGGTTTCGAACTCGCCGACCTGCTGAATATGGCCGGAGTTCAGGAGAGTGCGAAATATGTGGCCTTTGAAACCGCGTACCGCCCGGATGAGATGCCCGGAACACGCTTCCCCATTCTTGAATGGCCGTATCGTGAAGGCTTGCGTCTGGATGAGGCGATGCACCCTCTGACGTTCATAGCCACCGGAATTTACGGGAAAACGATTCCGAACCAGAATGGCGCGCCTTTGCGTTTGGTGGTTCCGTGGAAATACGGGTTCAAGTCGATCAAATCGATCGTGCGCATCACGCTGACCGATGTAGAGCCGCCCACAAGCTGGAACATGTCGAACCCCCGCGAATACGGGTTTTACAGCAATGTGAATCCGAAGGTTGATCATCCGCGTTGGTCTCAGGCGTCCGAGCGTCGCATTGGCGGCGGTCTGTTTGCCAAACGAATCCCCACTCTCATGTTCAACGGCTACGAGGAAGAGGTCGCCAGCCTGTATGAAGGCTTGGATCTGGCCAAAAACTACTAAGCCCATGCAGGCCGTGAACCAGATATTCCGCCGTATTCCGGTATGGGCCATTTACCTGCTTGGCGCGCTACCTGCGCCCTGGCTGTTTTACCTCGGCCTGTCCGGGGGGCTGGGTATCGACCCGATCGAAGCGCTGGAGCATCGCTATGGCGAACTGGCCCTGCAACTTTTGATCGCTGGTCTGGCAATCACGCCCCTGCGCCGGATTGCGGGTCTGAACCTGATGAAGTTCCGGCGCGCGATTGGAGTGCTGACATTTTCATATGTCAGTCTGCATCTTCTTGTTTGGCTGATCTTGGATGTACAGCTTCCCAGTCAGATTTGGGCGGATATTCTCAAGCGTCCTTATATCACGGTCGGCATGGCGGCCTTCCTTCTTATGGTGCCGCTGGCGGTGACTTCCAACAATTGGTCGGTGCGCAGGTTAGGGACGCGTTGGCGCAAGCTCCACCGTTTGGTGTACCCAGTCGCTCTGTTGGGTGCCTTACACTTCGTGATGCTGGCCAAAGGGTTCCAGATCGAGCCGCTTGTCTATCTGACGATCATTCTCACACTTCTTGCCTTGCGTTTGCCGACTCCAAGACTCGTTTCCGGAAGCAAAACTGCAGACTCCGCCTGAATCGACGCCGAGTCTGTGGGTAACCGTGTGCATAAGGGGGCAGGGCTCTGAAGTTTCGAGTGTTCTTGGCTGGTTTAGGCGGTTTTGGGCGAGAGAATTTCATCATATCTAATTGATTTTAAGTATAAAAATCTGCATCAGAGAAAAACTTTTGATTTTTTGTTTTTTTGGGTTGCGGGTTTTGGGAGTAAACCTTAG